>JAACVI010000394.1 GCA_009992505.1 Myxococcales bacterium | reverse complement strand
TTGATGCGGCCGCGGATCACGCGCTCGACCACGGTCGTGCCCTCGCCCGCCGCCTGACCGGCAGCTTCCGAGCCGCGGAGACCGCCGAGACCGCCGGCCTGACCACTGCCGCCGCCGCCGGAGCGCGAGCGCAGGGTGCCGCCGGTGCCGCTCGAGGCCACGCCGACGCCGGACGCCTGGGCCAAGACCTCTTCGGCGTTGCCCGTGACGGCGCCGCCCGCGAGCACGTCGTTCAGCGCGCCGCCCTCACCCAAGGCACCGAGGATCATCGCCTCGGCCTGGGCGCCCGCCTCTTCCGCGATGCGTGCCCGCGCCTCGGCGCTGGCCCCCGCGTTGGCGACGTCCTGCGCGTGCTGGGAGCTGGCCGCGTCATTCCGGGCGTGCTCGGTGGGAGCCGTCGTCGGTGTGTCGTCGGCCACCGGCGTGTCGTCGGAAGGGGTGTCCTCCGGCGGAGGGGCCTCGGGTGGCGGCTCGGGCTCGTCGAAGATCATCTCGGCGAGGGAGTCGGGAATCGACGCCAGGCCCTGCTGAATCGGCCAGTCGGCGTTCTCCAGGTACACGATGCCCCCGAAGAAGGTCATGTAGGCGAAGACCACGAAGGCCGTGAACAGCCAGTCGATGGCCGCGACGAAGCCGCCACGTGCCGAGGCGGGCAGCTGGGGCCGGGGCGTGATGGGCGGCGGAACGACGAACTGGAAGAGCAGCGTGGTGTCGCCGACGACGACCTTGCCGCGCGAGTTGTCGTTGAGCTTGATCTGGAAGTGCGATCCAGCGTTTCGTGCGCCGCCGCTGCGCCGCAGCTCGTCCAGCTGACGCACGCCACCGGGCAGACCGACGCGCCCGTTCATGGTCTCCGTGAAGTTCAGGATGTAGTCGTTGCCGACCAGCTGGAAGATCTCGAAGCGCGACGGCAGGCTCGCGTTGGCGACGATGAAGTGGTTCTTCTCGGACGTGCCGATGGAGACCGTCTCGCGTCGGCGCACGATGCGCTCTTCGACGATCTTGCCGCCCTGGATGAGGCCGATGCGCAGGACCTTGGGGCCGCTCGGCTTGGCTGCCACGGCCTGCATGGCCATGGTCATGGCGCCCGGACGTCCGCCCGCGCCGGGAGTACCCGCTCCGCCTGGGTTGCCAGTGGTCTGCTGCGACATGGAGTCTTCCTTCTTCGGCCTGTGGGTGGGCCCAATGCCCCGACCACCAGACATCTCCGAGCGCGAAAAGTTCCCGCGCCAGAGCGCCGACCGGGACCTTAGCATTCGCCTGCGTTTCGGGTCTAGCCCGTGAGCATCGATGGGCCAGGGAAATCACGCGGTCATTCCTCGACGCCCAGGCCCTGCTCGAGGCGCGTGGCTGCGTCCAGGGAGTCCGCGTACAGCGCTTTCGTGCGGCGCCGGAGCTGACGCAGGGCGAGGCCCGCGACGATGGCGATCGCCACGCCGAGGCCGACCGCGAGCATGGCCGAGGCGTAGGCGCGCTGCTCCGGCAGCCCCGGCACGAGGCCGACGAGCGAGCGGCGGGCAGCCGGCAGGCCCAGCAGCGGGATCAGGGCGCCGACCAGCCCCGAGATGGATCCCAGGGTCATGGCGATGCGCAGGGTCAGCATGCCCCGAGAGGCCTCGTAGCGCTGATCGGCGAGCACCTCGTCCACGAAGGGCTGGTCTGGATCTCCTGCGCGAGTGGCCAGCACGGCGCGCGCGGTCTGGCCGACCCAGGAGCTGCCGGCGCCCGCGAGCAGCGTCTCGACACGGGCGGGCCCATCCGCTCGCACGGCGGTGAGCAGCGCCGAGATGAAGTGGGGCGCGTCGACCTTGGTCAGCCCGAAGATGCGCCAGACGCTCCTGACGGCGACGCCGATCACTCCGATGGCGAGCGCGAGCTGAAGGTAGTGATAGGTCGATACGACCATGTCAGGACGCGAAAATTTCTGCCGAGGGCGCGGCGCCCGAACCGTGGCTCACCGAAGGCGGCGCGAGCTGCTTCAGCGTCAGAACGGTGCGCGCTGAACCGTGCGCACGATGTCACGCACGAAGCTGGTGCGGAGATCCATCACCTCGTAGCCGATGTTCGATCGGTTCAAGATGTAGAAGGCGTTGGGCTTCTGCACGCGGCCTTCGATGTGGATCTCCTCGAGCTGGATCACTCGCGGACCGCTGCGTGCAGCGCGCCCCTGGGCAACCGCGGAGACGGGCGCCAACAGACCGAGCAGGAGAGTGGCGACCATCAGCCCCTTAGCGACCGGCGGGAAATAAACTGATCGCCTTCCTGCG
>JAACVI010000345.1 GCA_009992505.1 Myxococcales bacterium | reverse complement strand
GGACGCCTCGGCGGCGCGATGCTCGGCGCGAGAGGCGCAGTGTTGCCCGCGCCGGACGCGCTGCATCCGTCCCCGGCCCTATCATACGCGGGCGCTGCTTCGCCTTACGGGACTTCGCGTTCGCGCCTCCCTACTCGGGCTTCTTCGCGTGGAAGAAGTACATGGGCGTGAAGGTGCCCGTCTCGCCGCCCGCGACCAGCGCATCGGCGGCGCGGTTGAGGAAGCTCGACACCTCGCTCGTGCCCTGGGGCGCGATGCGGACGCGCTCCATCACGCGCGTGGCGAAGTTGGTCACGGTGCGACCCAAGGGCGTCCGCGGCAGGCTGCGCAGCGTCAGCTCCTTGCCCGTCAGCGGCAGATACCAGGGCGAGAAGGGATCGGACTCGGGCGCGATGTCGCGAGCCTCGATCAGCTCGAAACCGGCCTCGACCAGCGCCTGATCCACCTCGGTGGTGAGCGCGATGTCGGGCAGGCCGTCGCCCTCCTCGATGTCCTTCTTGATCTGACGGTGCCGCATGCTCGACGCGTCGTAGAGCGGGGTAAGGCACCACTCGTAGCCGGCGAAGGAGGCGCCGGGCTTGAGCGTGCGCAGGACCTCGCGGAAGAGCGCGACCTTGTCCGGCGCGTGGCAGCTGGCCTCGATGGTGTAGGCGCCATCGCGGCTCCCATCCTCGAAGGGAAGCTGCATGAAGTCGGCCTTCTGGAACGAGGTCAGGCGCTCCATCTTCTGGCGCCGGGTGTGCCGCTCGCCGCGCGAGATCTGGTAGGCGTTGTTGTTGATGCCGACGATGCTGGCGCCCGAGTAGCGCGCGATCTCTCGCATCGGTCCGCCCACGCCACAGCCCAGGTCGAGCACGTCCATGCCTGGCTGCAGGCGCAGCGCGTCGGCCAGGAAATGCTCGTGGCGTGCCAGCGACTCGGCAAAGGTCTCCTTGCCGCGACGCGTGGCAAAGTGGAACGACTGGCCCCAGCCGAACTCGTAGAAGTCCGTGGCCAGGTCGTAATACTGGTTCACCAGCGTCGTGTAGTTGGCGCGGCGCTCGTCGACGCTGCCCTCCCCGTCGTCGTCGTGCAGGCGACGATAGTCATCGACGGTCTTGGTGTAGGTCTCGCCCTGAAGTCCAGCTGCTCGCATCGTTCTCTCCTGCGTCCCGCTCAAACGGCGGTGGCGCTCGGCGTCCTCGCCCCATCCTCTTGCCCGTGCGCGTGCTTAGCACGAACTCGAGACTCGTAGAGGCCCAAGGCCCACACGGGGAAGTAGCTGCGATAGAGGACGTAGTCCAAGAGCGCGGTGTGGAAGAACACGCCGGCCATGTCTTGTTTGGGCCAGCCGCCGTCAGGAAGCTGCGCCGCGCTGAGCCAGGCCGCCGCGCGATCGAGCGCGCTCCGGTCGGCGTCGGACTCCAGCAGGCCCATCAAGGCCCAGGCCGTCTGGATCACCTGGGCCTCGTCGTGCGCGCGATACTGGCCCGTGACGCAGCCCGACCAATGCTCGCCGAAGCCGCCGTCGTCGCGCTGCAGCGACAGTAGGTAGTCGCGCGCTCGCACGATCGCCGCATGCTCGGCGCCCAGCCCCGAGGCGCGCAGACCGCGGATGCCGAAGAGCGTGCCGTAGATGGTGTGCACGCCCCACACGCCGTCGAAGCTGCCGTCGGCGCGCTGCGCCGAGAGCAAGAAGCCCCGCGCGCGCTCGATGGCCTCGTCGATCTCGAAGCCCAGGCGCTCGGGGTAGCGCTCGCGAAAACGCGCGAGCCCCGAAACGCAGGAAGCGCAGCACTCGACGTAGGACTTCTCCGTCATCGAGTCGCCGAACATCTCGGCCGGGTTCATCCACTCCAGGCCGCTCTGGGTCTTGCGCGCCTCATAGCTGCCGAAGCCGCCCTCGGGGTTCTGGCACTGCAACACGAAGCGCACACCGCGCTCCAGGTCGTCGGCGTCGGGTGCGCGACCGGACACGCCGATCAGAGCCTCGATGGCCTCGGCCGTGCAGTCGCTGACGGGCCAGCCATGCCAGACCCCGGCGAAGCAGAAGCCGCCCTGGGGATCCACGCGATAGGCCCAGGCGTAGCCCGGAAAGCTGGTCTCGATCTGCTGCGTCTCGAGGAAATCCGCGGCTCGCAAAAGAGCGTCCGACACGTCCACGTGCGGGGCCGCGGCCTCGAGCGCCGACATCGCGAAGGAGCTATCCCAGGTCACGCTGCGCGCGCCGGTGACGCGCGTGCCGTCGACGTCGTCTTCCCAGATCCAGCCCTCGAAGCGCTCGAGCGCGCGGAGGTAGTCCGCGTGCTCGGGATCCCTGGCCCAGAGCGCGAGCATGTTGAGCAGCCCCGAGACCGGCGAGATGCTGGTGTGCGTGGTGGTCCGAAGCTCCCACACGATGCGCTCTTCGAGCTGAGCTATCAGACGCTTGCGCAGGAAGGGCACGTGCACGCGGTCGTAGGCCGTGGACACCCCGTAGAGCAGCTTCAGCGGAATGGACGGCGCCGCGAACAAATCCGGCTCGTGCAAGAGCCCGCGCGCGGCCGCGAAGTCGATGCTCTGAAAGTCGCGCCCTGGATAGAGCTCGCTGCGCAGCTCGTGCGTGAGCGCCGTGGTCGGCGCCGTCAGTCGTCGGCCGTAGAGCGCCGCCATGCCCATGTAGATCAGCCGGGTGTGGCAGTAGTAGTTGCGCGGATGCAGCGCCGCGCGCTCCGGCAGAGCCCAGGCTTCCGGCAGCACGGCGTTCACACCGTCCCAGCCGTAGAGGCCGAGCAGCGAGAGCCAGAACTTGCCCCACGAGGGGATCGCCAACACGCCGCCGACCTGCGCGATGAAGCCTCGCGCCGGCACGAGCAGCGGATCGTCCGCCGGCACGCCGAGCAGACGCGCGGCGACGTACACCAGCGTGGTGACGAAGAGCGTGGGCGGGCTCTGCTCGTGCAGACCCCAGAGCCCCGAGGGCAGCCGCGTGCGCTCGAAGTTCAGGAGCACGCGCTCGCGCCGACCCTCGGGCATGGGCGCGCCCGTGATGTGGATCATCATCACGTACTGCGCGACGAGCATCGGGCACCACACGACCTCGCCCTCGAAGGAGCCGTCCTCGGCCTGCTCGCGCAAGAGCGCGTCGACGCCAGCGGCGAGGGCACGGGCCGATGAGCGCGGGGCCTCGGGGGACACGCCTCAGCCGGCCTTGCGCTCCGCGAGCAGATCCTGCGCCACGTCGATCTTCACGCGACCCATCTCCACCATCAGCGCCGCGATGCCATCGATCTCGGCGCCGTTCGCGCCCGCGGCCAGCGCCACGGAGCGCGCGTGCAGCGTCATGTGCCCGCGCTGGATGCCTTCGGTGGCGAGCGCCCGAAGCGCGCCCATGTTCTGGGCCAGACCCACGGCCGCCATGATCATGCCGAGCTCGCCGGCGCTGTGGACGTTCAGGATCTTGCGCATCACCTGGATGGTCGGGTGCACGTTCGTGGATCCGCCGACCACGCCGACCGCCATCGGAAGCTCGATGTGTCCACGCAGGCAACCGTCCTCGCGCCACCAACGCGTCAGCGAGGTGTAGCGGCCGTCGCGTGCGGCGTAGGCATGGGCACCCGCCTCGACGCTGCGCCAGTCGTTGCCCGTGGCGATGGCGACCGCGTCAACGCCGTTCATGACGCCCTTGTTGTGGGTCGCGGCCCGGTAGGGATCCACGGCGGCGAAGCGATAGGCCTGCACGATGCCCTCGGCGACCTCGGTGCCGGTGAAACCGTTGCCCGCGAGCAGCATCTCGGGGACGGTGCACGCGGCGCGCGCCAGGCGGCGATCCGCGAGGTTGCTCAGGATGCGCAGGTTCACCCGACCGCCCGTAAGCTCCTCGACGAAGTGCGCGACGCCCTCGGCCATGGCGTTGACGGCGTTGGCGCCCATGGCGTCCGCGCAGTCCACCAGGAGGTGCAGCACGACCATCGGATGCGGGTCCACGAAGGAGCGCACCTCGATGCCGATGGCTCCACCGCCACGCTTCTGCATGTTGGGATGCACGGCGTTGGCGCGCGCCAGGATCTCCTGCTCCGCGTCCTCGAGCGCGCGGGCCGCGGCCACGGGATCGGGCGCGTCGAGCACCTGCACCTGACCGATCATGATCGACGGATCCGCCGACGCCTCGAAGCCGCCCGCCTGACGCACGACCCGCGACATGTTGCTCACGGCGGCGACCACGGAGGGCTCCTCGATCACCATGGGCACGGCGTAGTCGCGCTCGTTGACGCGCATGTTCAGGCCGAGCCCGATGGGCATGCCGAAGACGCCCACGCAGTTCTCGACCATCTTGTCGGCCTTCTGCACGCTGAGGCGCCCACCGTCGGAGAGGCAGTCGAGCTCCTTGGCCGAGAGGCCGAAGCGGCTGCTCAGCTCCGACCAGCGGTCGTCGAGGTCGAGGCGATAGAAACCAGGGATGCGGGAATCACGCATGAACTCAGTCCTTCTTCCGTGGGAGGACGGGGGCCGGTGCGCCCAGACAGGCGACCGGGGAGAGGATGGGGGAGAGAACGCGGCTCATGGCGCCAACGCTTCCTGGCGCGAGGAAGCCTCGGAGGAATGGAGCCAGAGCGCCGCGTAGCGCTGCCGGAGGGCCGCGTCGTCGCGCACGTGCATGACGCAGTCGGCGATCAGCGCTTCGACTTCCTTGCGCGGGATCTTCACCGGCGCGTCGGCCACGAACATGGCGTCGTTTCCGCGCGCGTGCTCGAGGGTGCGCACGGCCATGAACAGCGGCAGCAGGCAGAAGAGGCGCATCTCGGCCGCCGTCGACGGCAGGCTGAGTGTGTATTCGAGCGCCTGATCGAGCCGCTGCCGAGCGCTGTCGAAGAGTGGGGCCACGGCGCGATGGGCCGCCGCGCGACGATTGGGATCCGTGAGCTCGGCGATGCCCAGCCCTTCACGCGCGCAGACCGTGCGCGGGATGAACGAACAGAGGCGCTCGGCGTCGTCCGTCACGTCCTTGAGGATGTTGGTCAGCTGCAGCCCGAGCCCGAAGCCTTCGGCGTGCTCACGCAGCCCGTTGGCCACGTCGGGGCTGACGTCCGCTCCGAGGGCCTCGAGGAAGAGGTCCGTCAGCATGTGCCCGACCGTGCCCGCGACGTAGTAGCAGTAGCGCGAGAGGTCGTCTTCGGTGAGCAGGGCCGTGAAGCCGTCGTCGCCCGCGGGCCGATGACTGTAGAGCTGCATGCCGCGCGTCATCTCCGCGACCCAGGGGACCGTGCGCTCGCGCATGCCCTTGGGCAGATCACCGAAGACGCGCATCACCGCGCCCAGGTTCTTGCACAGGTGAAGCTCGGTGGCACGTCCGGGGACGTCGTCCCACAGGTGCTCGAAGTGGCTGGCGGGCGCGCGGCCCTCGATCACGTCGAGGAAGACGCCGTAGCGCAGGTCCCGCGCAGAAAGGGCGAGGTTGGGGTTGTCCTCGATGGTGTCGGCGACGCGACAGAGCAAGTAGCCGCAGGTCACGGCGGTCTCGAGATCGCCGGGCAACATCTCGATCGGACGCGCGAAGGTGCGGCTCACGTCGAGCAGGCTCTGCTTGGTCAGCGCGCGGTCCGCGGCGCTCGCCCGACGGGACGCGAGAGGACCTTCCGCGTCGCGCGCGTTCAGGAGCGTGAGGGTCACGGCCGCGGCCTCGAGCAGCGCGGGCTCAGCCGCTTCGAGGGAGCGCAGCTCGACCGAGCGCGTGATGATCTCGTCGACCAGGTCGAGGCGCGGCGCACCGCACTCGAGGATCGCGCGGGCTGCGGCGAAGAGCACGAGCGGAGGAAGATCGCGCCGCAGCTCGGCGTCCTGCTGAAGCGCCGCGCACAGGGCGAAGACCCTGCGCCTGACCCAGGGGTGGAAGGCGGGCAGACCGACGGCGGCGCTGGAGCGCAGGCTCGCGGACGCGCGCAGCAGATCGTCCGGCGTGTCGAGTCGAGGCCGCGGCGCCTCGAGCTGACGCGCGCGAGCGGCGCTCGAGACCTGCTCGATGGCAGCCGTGCGCAGACCGGGCGCGTGCCGGCTCGCGTCGGCCAAGGCCTCGAGCCAATCGGCCTCGGCAGGTGCGTCCTCGGGGACGAGCGTGAGCAGCGCGCCGAGCTCGGGCGCGAGCTCCGCGGTCGACCCCGCGTGAAGGGAGAGACGCAGACGCGCACAACGCGCGGAGAGCGTGTCGTCCGGCTCGGGCGCGGCCTCGGAGCACGACGCGCCCAGACGCGCGGCGGCCAAGCGAAGCGAGGCGTCCGTGGCGGAGGCGAGTCCCGCGCGAACGCTGGACTCGAACAGGGAACGACTCTCGTCCGAGCCACGTCGAGCCGAAGGGGCGGGGCTGGAGCCCTCGGCGTCCCGCGACGGGAAGGGGCTGACGTCGCTGCTCCGCGGTCGAAAACGAACGCGCAGCTTGGCGGGCACGAGCGTGGCGGCTGGCCAGCGCGCCCACTCCTCGAGCCCGACCCACTCGCCGAGCCAGGAGCGCTTGGCGCCTGCGACGCCGAAGCCGCGTCCGACGGCCTTGCCCGCGACCTTGACGAAGGCGGCGCCGAACTCTCCCAGGGAGACCTCTTCACCGGCCAACAGGCGCATGGTCCGAGCGCGCTCGAAGTCCGACTTGCGCCAGACCTCATAGACCGTCTGCCGAATCGCCTCGGCGCTGGCGTCCTCGCGCTCGAAGACCTGGTAGAGCGCGCTGGCGAGCAGCTCGGGCACGTAGCTCGCCTGCTCGCGCTGCGCGGCGTAGCGGCTCACGTCCTGGGCCTCGGCCAAGCACAGGGCGTCGGCGAAGCCGAGCGTCATGCCGGCGGCCGTCAACGGATGGGTCGAACCCACCGCGTCCCCGACCAGCGCGACCTCGCCGCGACCGTAGAAGCTGCGCGGACGGAAGCGACCCAGGGCCCACTGCACGCGGCCCGCGAGCAGGGCCTCGCGGAAGGCGGGACGCAGGCTCTCGGGCATGCGCAGCGAGAACGCCTCGTACAGATAGGCGACGTCACGCCGCGCTCCGACACATCCCGTGGGGATGTCCAGGCAGACCCGGACCCGATCCGGGCCGATGCGGTACATCAGGATCGGCCCCGGACCGCCCAGCAGCACATGACCGAAGCCCTCGAAGGGAAGCTCCACGGCGCCCGCACGCGGCAGACGCAGCTCGACGCCCGCCATGTTCGAGAGGGTGCGCGTGGGCGCGTCGATGCCCAGAGCGCGCCGCACGATGGACTTGCGACCGTCCGCGCCGACGACCAGCCCGGCGAGCACTCGCTCGCCGCCCTGAAGCTCGAGACCTCCGCTCACGAGCCCGTTCACCCGCACGCCCTCGCGATAGTCGACGCCCGGGCGCTGCGCGACCCGGGTCCGCAGGGCACGCACCAAGCTGGCGTGGTCCGCCGTCAGCGCGGTCTGACCCGGCGCGTAGGGCAGCACGATCGCCTCGGAGGCGTCGTCCGGAAAGACCGCGAAGCCGCGACCCGCGGGATGCCCCGCCAGGATCTCTTCGGGCAACAGGTCCAGGCGCCGCAGGGCCTCGACCCCGGGCGGATGCAGCCACTCCCCCGCGAGGCGACGGCTGGCGCCGGCGTTGGCCTCGAGCAGCAGCACGCGAGCGCCCTTGCGCGCGAAGGCGGCGGCGGTGACCAGACCGACGGGTCCGGCGCCGATGACGGCGATATCGTGAGGTGTGGGCGTGCGCATGGGGAGCAGCCAGGATCCGGGCGCGAGCGCGCGGGACCGGCGCCATGCACTAGCAAATTTGGCTGCTAGAACACGGTTCATTCGCGCGAACCGCCGCCCCGAGACCGCCAAATGTACTGACCCGCCACCGAGTCGGCCCTCGAGGTGGGTCGAGCTGTCGAGCAGCGCGCAGAACCGCCGAATATGTCTCAAACCAGGACACGTTCGATTGATCGCGGCTCAATCGTTGGAGGAAAAATCCCGTGGGCGACGTCCATGGTAGCCCAAAGCGGAGGTCTGGGCACTCGAGAGGCGTCCAAGGACCCGAGGCCCTGGGGGGTCAGTGATCGGGCCGTTGGAAATTCGGAGGCCACGATACGACCGCTGTTCAGGGCCAAGTGCGCAAAAATGGGATGGACAAAAAATCGAACGCGGCTGGCAGATTGGGCAACGCATGCTATGGTGCTCTGTTGGCGGTTTTTCGATTTGGCGGCGGCGGTGCCTCTACACTGGTTGTCTCTTGTCTGGGAACGAGTTCGCGTGTCGATGCCTAAGCATCCATTTCGCGGCTGGGGATTCCAGGGGAGCGGCAGCTCACGAAAAAAAGTAGAGGTCCCGGCATCCAGGGCGAGACTGAACACACCGCCGCTCTTTCACATATTGGCTTGTACTTGAAACCACGAAAGGTGGAGGCTTGAACTATCCGGCTGTTTCTTATCCCTCTTCCAATCTCCAGAGCAGGAGCCCCCGAGGCTCGGGCGGCCGCAGCATTGCCCATGGCAAGGCGCGAGCGGCTCGACGAGGGTCGACCACGCCACAGGGAGATCGGAGCGGTCATTCCATGGAAGGCTTCGCGGAGCTATTGGGTCGGGGGCGCGAACAGGGCTTCCTGACCTTCGATGAGGTCTCGACCTTGCTCGCATCGCAAGAAGCCGACGGCCCGGTGGTGCGACGCATGCTGAGGCTGCTCGAGGCCAACGGCATCGAGCTGTTGGGCTCGCGCGGTGCCGAGAAGCGCGGCGCCAGCCACGTGAACCACGGGAACTCCGAGGGCAGCGACGCCATCCAGGCCTACCTCGACCGTCTGGGCGCCCTCTCCTTGCTCACCCGCGAGGGCGAAGTCGAGCTGGCCCGCCAGATCGAGACGGGCCGCACGCGTCTGCTGCACATCCTAGCGAAGTCGAAGCTGGCCGCCGTCGAGCTCCAGGAGGAGCTCGGAGCCTTCCTGCGTGGCGAGCGCACCGTGCAGCAGCTCTACACCGACCACGAAGAGGCCATCACCAGCGCCACCGAGGCGCTGGAGAAGGCGGCTCGCGCGCTGACGGGTCCGAGCCGCAAGCGCTCCACGATTCGCCGCGTCGAGCGCCACACGCGCAACCGGGCCGCTGACCTGCTCGAGCTGGGTGAGGAGCTCGCCGAGGCACAGCGCAGGATCGAAGACGCCAAGGCCACCATGGTCGAGGCCAACCTGCGCCTGGTCGTGGCCATGGCCAAGAAGCAGATGCGGCGCGGGCTGCCCTTCCTCGATCTCATCCAGGAAGGCAACATCGGCCTCATGCGCGCCATCGACAAGTTCGATTTCCGGCGCGGCTACAAGCTCTCGACCTACGCCTCGTGGTGGATTCGCCAGTCGATGACGCGCGCCGCCACGGATCAGGGCCGCACCATCCGCATCCCGGTCCATGCCTGGGAGCGACTGACGCAGCTGATCGGCATCACGCGCCGCTTGGTCCACGACCTGGGCCGCGAGCCGACGCCCGAGGAGATCTCCCAGGAGATGCGCCTGCCCGTGGAGAAGGTCCGCACCCTGCAGATCTGCTCACGCGACACGGTCTCCCTCGAGACGCCCATCGGCGACGATGGGGGCAGCCAGCTCGGGGATCTGATCGCCGACGAGGTGGTCGTGTCGCCGGTCGACAACCTCCAAGGCGACGACCTCGCCAACGCCGTGCGTGGCGCCCTGAGCGCGCTGAACCCGCGCGAGCAGGAGATCCTGAAGATGCGCTTCGGCATCGAGCGCGGTGAGGTGCGCACCCTGGCCGAGATCGGGCGCGAGTTCGGTCTCAGCCGCGAACGCATCCGCCAGCTTCAAGCCGTGGCCCTGCGCAAGCTGCGCACGGCGGAAGAGCACGCCTCGCTGCGGACCTTCGCCGAGGCGTAGGCACACCCTGCGATCGGGCGTGCCGCGGCTCTCACCAGCGCGTCGCCTGCGTTCCCCTTCCACCGGGCGTCTGGCTCGCGCAGGCGTCGTCTACGTTCGCATGGCACCGCGCGCAGCCGGATCGTCGCTGTGCTTGACGCCAGCGGCCGCGTCGGGCACGTCCGGTGCATGAAACAGCGTAGCGAACGACGCGAGGGAGCGGATGGCCTGCCGCTCGAGGTCTACCATTTCGAGTGCGAGGGCGAACCCAAGGGGCTGCTCACCATCGCCCACGGCATGGGCGAGCACGCGCTGCGCTACCGCGCGCTGGCCGAGCGCTTCACCGACGCCGGCTGGTGCGTCCTGGCGCACGACCAGAGGGGTCATGGCAAGTCGCTGGTGCCGGGGGCGCCGCTCGGACACATGGCCGACGAGGACGCGTGGCGGAAGGCCATCGACGATCTGCTCGGGCTGATCAAGCACCAGGCCGCCGAGAACCCGGGGCTGCCCCACGTGTTGCTCGGACACTCCATGGGCTCCTTCATGGTGCAGCAGGCGATCTACGAAGAGCCGGGCTGTGTGGACGCGGCCGTACTCTCGGCCAGCAACGGCAAACCGCCCGCGCTGGCGCACGCGGGTCGCGTCCTGGCGCGTGTCGAGCGCGTGCGCCTCGGTCGCCGTCGCGCGAGCGCGCTCTTGAACAAGATGTCCTTCGGCAAGTTCAACGACAGCTTCGAGCCGGCGCGCACACCCTTCGATTGGCTCTCGCGCGAAGAGGCCGAGGTCGACGCCTACATCGAGGATCCGCTGTGCGGCTTCGACATCTCGGTGCAGTCCTGGGTCGACATGCTCGACGCGCTGGGACCGCTCTCGCGCGTCAGCAACCAACGGCGAATCCCGCGTAAGCAGCCGCTCTTCATCCTCGCGGGCAGCCGTGATCCGGTGGGCGACTTCGGCGTCGGCGTGCAGCGCCTCGCCGCCTCCTACCGCAGCGCCGGGCTCGAGGCCGTGGAGCTGAAGCTGTACGAGGGCGGCCGGCACGAGATGCTGCACGAGACCAACCGCGCCGAGGTGATGGACGACATGGTCGCCTTCGCCCAACGCGTCGCGGTGGCGAAGCGCGAGTCCTAGCAGCGCCCGACGCCGCGCTCGCGCCGCGCTCCGATCACTCGGCGCCGTGCACCACGGAGATGGCGTCGAGATCGAAGCCGTCCGAGTCGGGGCTCGCGGGTCCGAGCCCGAGGCCGAGATCGCGGATGCGCACGTAGCGCGCGCGCGTGAGTCCGACGTCGGCGAGATCGAAGTCGTCACCTCCGGCCAGCGCGGGATCGGTGGCGTCGACGGCGTTGTCGTCCGCGTTGGCCTTCACGGGCGTGAGCCCCGCGCAGCCGGTGTAGGGCTCGTTGCTCGCGCAGGGCACCTCGAGGAAGGCGATTCCGTCCTGACTGAAGGCGACGGCGCCCGGCTCGATGAAGGTCAGCCCACCGCCGAAGGAGAACGCGTTCTCGAACACGATCAGATCGGTGCCGGGGCCATCGACCACGTCTTCGCCCAGCTCGAGCACGATCTCCCCGCCGACGCCCAGACTGAGCACGTCGAGGGAGCCACGAAACTGGCCGCCACCACGAGGCGCGCCGAGCACGATGTCGGGCAGCTCGTCCTGACCGAAGCCTGCGCCGCTGCCCGGCGAAAACGAGATCACGTCCGCGGCGAAGGGCGCGGGCGCGAGGGGATCGCCGCCACACGCTCCCAGCCCCATGGCCAGGAGCGTGGTGGCGAAGAGGGGAGCCGCGCGCGTCACGGCGCCGACGCCAGCGCCGCGATGGGCAGCGTGCCGAAGGTGGCCGGGCCCGCGGCGGGAGTCGTCTCGACGCCCGTGGTCGCGTCGAAGGAGTGCAGACCGATGCCGGCACCCTCGGTGGACCAGGTGTAGAGCGTGCCGTCGATGAGCTTCATGCCCGCGACGCCCGTGGTGATGGGCGTCGGATCCACGGCGTCGGTCAGGAGATTCCAGACCACGATGTCGGTGCCGGCCTGCACCAGCACGCGGCTGTCCGAGACGAAAGCGAAGCCGTAGAGCTCGGCGCCCAGCGTCGACTCGGTGAGCAACGCGCCCACGGAGACGTCGGAGTCGAGGTCGACCGCCTCGATGGCGCCATCGATGGCGAAGGAGTCGCCTGCGGCGCCCACCAGGATCCGATGGCCGGTGGCGTCGTAGGCCAGGCCGCGCCACGGGTTGTTGCCGACCGGGATTCCCTGCAGGCCATCGCTGGCGTCGTCCATGTCGATGGGCGTGCCCGTGGCGACGTCGATCACGGCCAGCACGCTGCCCGCGTCGAAGTGAATCGCGTAGCTCGAGTCGAAGAAGTAGCGACCGAGGGCGATGAAGGCGCGGTCGCCCACGACGACACCGTCCGACGCTTCGACCAGGCCGTCCGTGTCGGCGGCGTCGACGTAGCCGGAGAGGCCGATCTCGCCCAGCACGGCGCTGGCCGCGTCCGCCGTCGGATCGACGCGCACGATGGCGTTGCGCCCCGCCAGAGGCACCCAGACCTCCGTGTCCGAGATGGAGAGAACCATCTGCGGATTGCTGGCGTAGGGGTCCGTGACACCCGCGGCGTTCAGGTCGACATCGAGCGAGGTCGTCACCCCGTCGAGCGCCAAGAGATGCCCCAACTGACGCTCGAGCAGGAACGAGCGGCAGCCGGCGAAGAAGGGAGGGCTGTCCGCGTCCGCGAGCGCGGCGAGGCTCTCGCTGCTGCCGGTGACGGGATCGTAGAGCGTCGCCTCCGAGGTCACATAGTCGCTGGTCACGACCAGCAGGCGCGGAGCACAGGTGGGCGCACCCGCGTCCACGTCCGCGTCGGTCGACGCATCGAAGTCACCGCCATCCAGATCGCCGCCATCCGTCATGGCCGCGTCGGCGCCACCATCGAGCGTCGCGCCATCGACGCCCGAGTCCACACTCGACGCGTCATCCCCACAGCCCGCGAGCCCGAGGGCCACGGCCAACCAAAGAGTCCAGATCTTCATTGCATTCACTCCTCGCGCCTACCCGCGCGCATGGCGGAGCCGACGCAGAGGAAGGAATGGAGCGAGCATTGGGCTCGACTCGCACGCGTCCCCCGACGGTGGCTCGTAGCGCATACGGCAGGTCTCCTGGCTCCCGGATCATCCTAGGGCGAGCGCCTTCCCAGCTTCACAGCCAGTGGCTCATTGCTCGCCTTCGTCCCCGGTCACAGTGGCGGGGGCCGCGTCGGCATCACACCGACTTCCCTCGAGCACCATCTCTGGTGACCGCATGCACTTTGGTTTTCAACGCCGGAACGATTCCGACGCTCGACGTATAGGCGGCCGCGGCGGCGGGGTCAACACGGGTCATGCCGAGGTCGGCTGTGCGTCGCGATCAGCTCTGGGGCGCGAAGACGAAGGGGTAGCCGAACCTGACCGAACCGCCGACAGGAGCAGGTTCCGCGTGGAGCGTGCCCACGACGTCGACGACGCATGCCGCGAGCGACGAGTTGTCCGTCGTGTTCTCGGTGCTGTGAACATCCGAGAAGGATCCGTCTTCCAAGATCTCGAACTGCACCCTGACGAGTCCAGAGAGCTGGTAGTCCCGGCGCAACAGATTCTCGTAGCAGGCCTGCACATCACGCAGACGCCGGCGGATGGCGTTGACGACGATACGCGAGTCGAACGAATGGCCGGCTGGGTCGGTGAGCTGGTTCGCGCCCACGTCTGCGCTGCGGCCGGGCGATGAGCGTGGGTGGATGCACGGACGGCGCTGGCTTCCGACGCCGTGGGCGACTGCGCCCGCCCGGCAGTTGGCGCCGCGTTCGCAGCAGCCATCGTCTCGTGCACCCCTTCCGCACCCGACGCAGCGCAAGCGACGACAAACACCAGCATCGCCCAGCCCAAGCCCCGCGCGATCCCATCCCTCATGGCGCATGGGGCCAATGGGACAGGCGCTCCCTGACCAGACACCCTCGTCCCTGCCGACCACTCGCCGCGACCGTGCAGGATCGCGGAACGCCCAAGCGGCCGCGGGAGCGTTCCTCGAAGCAGCCGGTCAGCCCAGCGCCTCCATCGCACGATGGACCACGTAGAAGGCGATTTCATCGCTCGGATCGGTAGGTACGTTCAGGGCCGAAGCGAGCGCTTCGAAGGGCGGCTCCTGTTCGCTGATGTCGACCGAGGATCGGCAGCGCGATGAGGTCGTAGCGCCGACAACCGTAGTCGGCCGGCCGCGGACTCACATCCGGCTGCGCCCCGGCCGGCCCCGCGACGCCGAGCGCGAGCGCGAGCAGACAGCCCGCGACAGCGAGCCTCCAACACCTCATCTCACGCACGCATCTGGTTCTGCCTCGAGAGCTAGCGTAGCGCGCCCCGCACCCGCTCTCCCTCTCTTCCTCTTCCTCGCCGCCACGCCCCGTGACGTCCGGTAGAGTTCACGGAGAACCTCGAGCGCCTATGTCGTAACATGATGAATTCACGTATCAATACCAATTTTGTCCAGCGACTGGGCAAATTTCGGGAGGGCGTGATCCCTGCCCAGAATGCGGCGAGGCGGCCTTGCGCGAGCGCCCTCAGGGCACAGCACGCTCAGAGCACAGAACGCGCGCCAACTCGCACGAATCCGACGCCAGACACGCCGCCCTCCAAAGGACGCGTGCCTCCCACGCCTGTTCAAGGCGGCCGCGAACTTCACGAGGCAGACCACATCAGCCGCGGGGGCCTTGCCGCCTCGCCTTCAGAGCACAGCACGCGCGCCAACTCGAACAGCACCACCGTCAAACGCGCCCTCGCCGCCCGCTGCCAAGCGCTCGCGTCTGCAAGGCCGCCATCCCCCGCACGGCCGGTCCCCCGCGGCCGATCAGGCCGGAGGGAGGGCTAGCCGAATAGCCAGTCGAAGAAGAAGGTCGCGATGCCGATGGGCACCAGCAGACCCAGCACGGAGCCGAGGATGAAGTCGCGCAGGCGGACCTTGCTCAGGGCCAGCGCGTAGTTCACCGGCGGCGCCAGCCAGAACACCAGGCGCAAGAGCGCGATGGCGCGAATCGGACGTTCGTCGAGCTGGGCCAGGATGCGACACATGAAGCGGTTCTGCGCGCCTCCCAGGGGCTGCCCGCCCACGCCGCGCACGACCAAGAAGCTGATGGTCATCGCCACCACCGCGCCCAGCAGGCCCGCGACCGCGCCGTAGAGCTTGCCGTAGATCAGGATGCCCGCGGCCACGAAGACGAGGCCTGGCACGCCGACGAGCTGACCGATGGAGAAGATCGCCAGGTAGGCGAGCAAGCCCAGGGCGCCGGCACCCTCGACCATCGTCTTCACGCGCTCGCGGCTCAGCGTGTGGTCGAGCCCCGTCGCTTTGCCCACGACCACGAAGGCCACGATCAAGAGCAGCGCCAGCAGCACGCGCGTCCCGGGACCCAGGCGCGACGCTCGAGGCGATGCGCCGTCCTGTGCAGACGAGCCCACTTCCGCAGGCGGATCCAGCGCGGGAGCGTCGTCCTGTACAGCGGGTTCGGCCTGGGACACGGCGGCACTGTTGTATGGCTCGCTGGTCACGGCAAGCGGGGACGGCTTGCCGCGGCTGGCTACTGAAGTCGCCACCGAGGCTCGAACTGTAAGCCTTCTTCGCGTAGAATCGCTGGCACGAATCTGGCTTTACCTCCAGGTTCTGCCGTTCGCGCTCTGCGCGACCGAAAAGGGACGAACACATGAAGATGAAGCTCTCCACCGTAGTGCTCCTCGCCCTCGCCGCCGGCGCGCCTCTGATCGGCTGCGCCGCCTCGGCCCCCGACCCGCTCGCGGAAGCGGCCGCCGAGACTGGCCTGGACACGGCCACGGAGCAGATGCCCGCCGGCACCAAGTTCGACCTCGACGGCGACGGTGGACCGCGCATCGCCGCGGGCGCGTCGACCGAGGTCTGGGCCGTCACGAACCAATGGGCCGACACCGACACCACCGCTGCGCGCGCCGAGGGCCTCGCCTGGGGCCCCAACTCCGGTCTCGACTGGGAGCAGAAGTACGACCGCTGGATCGCCAGCTTCCAGACCGTCGCCAGCCGCACCCGCAGCGGGCTGACCTTCTCCATCCCGACGCCCTTCGGCGATCGTGAGCTCGAGAGCCCGACGCTCGAGTGCGCCGAGGTCGCGCTCCTGCTGCGCGGCACCTTCTCCTCCTGGTACCACCTGCCCTTCTTCATCCAGGGCTGGGACGCGGCCGGTCGTCAGACGCTCTACGCCGGACACTTCGGCTTCGTGAACACGCGCGGTGAGCGCGTCGGCAACTTCCCGAACTTCCGCACGTCCTACCGCGACTACACGAGCGAGTGGTCGCCCGGCGGCGCATGGCCCCACGACTCGCGCCTGCGCACCTATCACCTCGGCGACGACGACCGCGTGCCTTTCCTGGGCAGCGGCGAGGGCGCCGGCGCCTACTTCGACGAGCTCTTCCTGAACAAGCGCGCGGGCTACTTCATGCGCCTTCTGATGCTCTACTTCGGCAGCACGAACCTGGCCGACGGCGCCAACATGTTCCACGTGCGCCCCACCTCCGTGAACGCGGGAGACATCCTGCTCGAGCGCTGGCAGCGCCAGGGCATCGGCCACACCATCCCCGTCATTCGCGTGGTCGAGCCCATCCCTGGGCGCTTCGAGGTGACCATCGCCACCGGCTCCATGCCGCGACGTCAGCCCGTGTGGGAAGAGTCCGCCAGCGCGCGTCACATGTTCACGCTCGACGCGACCGGCGGCGAGGGTGAGTCCTGGGACGGCGACGTCTACGCCAAGCTCGGCGGCGGCCTGCGTCGCTGGCGCACGGCGGAGCTG
>JAACVI010000405.1 GCA_009992505.1 Myxococcales bacterium | reverse complement strand
CTCGACAGGCAGGTGAAGTCCGCGCGCGCGAGCGGACAGTCGAGCACGCTGGCGTCCAGAGGCGTGCCCGCATCGCGCAGGGGTGGCGGCGAAGCCGGGCTCGCGTCGCGACGGATGGGCGGGACGCCCGAATCGGCCGAGGGTGCGAGACCGTGGCTCGCGTAACAGCCGGCGAGCAGGAGCAGCGGCACGGTCTGGCACATCAAACGCATGGTGGGTCTGTGAAAGCACGAGTCATGCCGAGCGTGATGGCGAGCTTCTTCTCGTGCGCCCTCGGGCAGGAGTAGGCTGCGAGCCAGCTCATGGCGCACTCCTTCATCGCATGGCTCGTGGCGGCGTGCGCTCTGGCCTTGGCCTTGATCCAGACCGCGCGCATGGCCTGGCTTCGCGGGCGACCGAGCCGCCGGTCGCGGCGACGATTGGCGAAGGCACTGCGCGGTGAGCACGACGCCGAGCGGCTGCTCGAGGCGCGTGGCTTCTCGATCGAGGCGCGTCAGGTGCCCGCAGAGCTGACGCTCCACGTCGATGGCGCGCCGGTGACCGTCGGGGTACGCGCCGATCTGATCGTGCGCCGAGGCAACGCGCGCTACGTGGCGGAGGTGAAGACGGGCGAGCTCGCGCCACGCATCGAGCACGCGGCGACCCGCCGTCAGCTCCTGGAGTACGCCCTCGTCTTCGACGTGGACGGGGTGCTACTGGTCGAACCCGAGGCGGGCTCGGTGCGGCGCGTCGAGTTTCCCAGCGCCCTGGCCGTGCCGCCCGTGCGCGACGGGATCTTCCCCAGACTCCTGGGCTGGCTGCTCGCCGCTCTGCTGGGCGCCGCGGCCGCGTATTGGCTTCGCTGACGACCGCTGTTTCCACGGGTCCACGCCGCTCGCCCGGGCCTACCCGGGGGGAAATCTGCCCGCCCCTGAGCGAAACATGTGTCAGCCGAGCCTCGGGTGTGGACAATGCTCCGATGCGCATTGCTTCCCTCGCGTCCATCGTGGCGCTCCTCGGTCTCTCCGCCCTCGGCTGCGGAGAAGACGCCTTCTTCGTGGCTCGCCCGCCAGCGCCCGCCTTCGACAGCATCTACAGCTTCGCCAACGGCTGTTTCGTGGTCGACGCGACCGACGCGGGCAGTGACAACACGCGCTACCTCGTGACCACGGCGGTGGGTGACGGCTACGAGTTCGCCGGCATGGACCAGGAGACGGCCACCCGCTTCACGCTCCGCGCGTCGGACCTGGGCGACTACCTGCTCTACGACACGGATCGCAAGTTCCTGATCTCGGAGATGAGCGAGCTCGGGCGCACGGCCACGCTGCACTCCGGGGTGGAGCTGCTCGACGACAGCTACATCTCGCCCGCCGAGTGGGAGGTCACGGTCTCGCCCCAGGACGCCACGCGCCTTCAGCTGAAGAACCGGAGCACGGGCCGCTACCTGACCACGGTGGGCACGACGGACGATCCCAGCGCGGCCGCCGTGGTCGCGTTCTATCCCGCCGAGGGCTGCACGCCCTTCCCGGAGATGAGCCTCGACGCCGAAGGCACGGTGACGCCGCACAGCTTCCCCGATGGAGACCTGTACGGCTTCGCGGACGAGCACTCGCACCTGCTCAGCAACGACGGCTTCGGCGGAGCTGGCATCTTCCACGGCGCGCCCTTCCATCGCCTGGGCGTCGAGAAGGCGCTGCCGAGCTGCGACCTCGACCACGGCCACGAGGGGCGACGCGACGTCGTCGGCTACTTCTACGATGGCGTGGCGTCATCGCCCGACGTCGCCACCCTGGGGAGCGCGCTGCTCGTCGGCCGCACGCCCGAGTTCAACCACAACACCGAGGGCTACCCCGAGTTCACCGACTGGCCCAACGCGCGCAAGAGCTCGACGCACCAGACGCAGTATTACAAATGGCTCGAGCGCTCCTACCTCGCGGGTCTGCGCCTGGTGGTGCAGCACGCCACCAGCAATCAGGTGCTCTGCGATCTGGTCGTCGGCATCCACGCCCAACCCGTCAGCTATTCGTGCAACGACATGGTCGCCGTGGAGCATGAGATCGACGCGGCCTACGCCATGGAGCGCTACATCGACGCGCAGAACGGCGGCCCTGGACGCGGATGGTTCCGCATCGTCACCAGCCCCGCGCAGGCGCGCGATGTGATCGGAGGCGGCAAGATGGCCGTCATCCTCGGCATCGAGACCTCGAACCTCTTCGACTGCTTCGTGACACCACGTGAAGGCTTCCCGACCTGCGACGAGGCCTACGTCCGCGCGCAGCTCGAGCACTTCCACGATCGAGGCGTGCGCGCGATCTTCCCCGTCCACAAGTTTGACAACGCCTTCTCCGCCGGTGATGGCAACCGCGGCTTCATCGAGCTGGGCGACATCATCAACAGCGGCAACTACTCCAACTTCACGCTCGACTGCGATCTCTCGAGCCCGAGTGTCTTCGATCACGGTTCGGTGGCGTACGGCGGCTTGAACATGCCGCGCGCCGACTACTTCGCGCCGGCGCCGCTGGACATGAGCAACTTCGTCGGCTCGCCGAGCAACGCCGTCGTGCCGCTGCTGCCGCTGATCGAGCAGCCCCCTCTGCCAGGGGAGTACTGCCAGAACGCGGGCCTTCAGCCGCTGGGAGAGCTCTTGCTCACGGAGATGATGAAGAAGGGCATGATCATCGAGGTCGACCACATGCCGCGTCGCTCCTACGCGCGCGCCTACGAGATGCTACGCGCGGCCGACTACCCGGCGGCGGGGACGCACGGCAACACCAACAACGGCGAGATCTACGACCTCAGGGGCATCTCCACGACCGGCTTCGGGCGCTGCCAGGCGGCCGACCGAGTGGGCGCCATGGGGGATCGTCTGCGCGACCGGATTCAGACGATCCGCGATCACGGGGGCTACCCCGCCGAAGGCTTCGGCTTCGACTTCAACGGCTTCGCGGGCGCACCCGGTCCGCGCTTCGGGGACGAGGCGCACTGCTCGGATCCGCAGACCAACGGCATCGCCTACCCCTTCACCTCCTACGACGGTCAGGTCACCTTCACGGAGCCGCAGCTGGGCGAGCGCACGGTCGACTTCAACACCGAGGGCATGATCCACATCGGACTCATCCCGGAGCTGATCGAGGACGCGCGTCACGACGGGGTCACGGACGCGGAGCTCCAGCCCCTCTTCCGTTCCGCCGAGGCCTACGTGCGCATGTGGGAGCGCGCCGAAGCCCGGGGCGCCGTGCTCCATGGGGGCACGCTCTAGCCTGGGTTTCGCCCGGCGACGAGGTACATCACGAAGCCGCGGGCGGCGTGGTACGTGCGTGCCGCGATGCTCTCTTGCACGGAGTCCATCCAGCGTTCGACGGCCTGCCAGCCCCGGTCGAAGTCGTCGCGCGTGCCTTGGGCAGCCTGATAGAAACGCCAGTTGTCGGCGCGGCTGCCACAGAGCACCGACACCTGCTGTGCGTACCAGCTGCGCTCCTGCTCCATCGCGACCTTCATGTCGCCTCGCTCGTAGGGCGGATGGAGGCTGATGCAGCGATCGTTGGTGTAGGCGACCACCTCGTCCAGCCCCGCGGCGACCGCGAGACCCGGAAGTCGACCGCCGATGCTCTGATCGCCCTCGCCCAGCGCCGACTTTCCACGCTCCGTGCGCAGCAAGAGCTCGAAGAGGAGAGCGAAGTCCTGATCGCTCGGTCGCGGCTCGCCGCCCAGCAGCGCGATGTTGCCCGCGCGGTTGTCCGGTTCCGCCATCAAGAGCACGCCGCCGGGTCGCAGCACGCGTCGCATCTCGCGCAGGGCGAGGGCCGGATCGGCGAGGTGGATCATCACGAGCTGACAGGTCACCAGATCGAAGCTCGCGTCCGGAAAGGGCAGCCTCTCGGCCGTGCCCACGACGTACTCGGTGCGCTCCGGATCGCCGCTCTCGCGCGCCATGGCCAGAAACGCCTCCTCGCGGTCGACGCCCGCCAGCGTGGCTCCGCTCGGCAGATGGGGTAGCAGCGCCCGGCCCCAATGTCCCGCGCCGCAGCCCACGTCGAGCGCGCGTCCCACTTCGCCGAAGCGCAGACGTCGCGCCATCAAGGCGAGGAAGTCGCGATTCCAGAACAGATCGCGCCAGCTGCCCTCGAAGGCCACGAGCTCGATGTAGCGCTGCGGGTCCGCGTACTCGGGTTCAGTCGTCATCGGGCTCGGCTACCACGCGCGCGCGGCGTGGGTCCACGCCTTGGCGTAAATCGCGGGTGCGGAGCACGGAAGGCGTCACGAACGCATGGGAATGTTCGCGCGCCGGACAGTGTAGTCTTCTCTCGCATGCGCGACGCGAGCCTACGGGTGATCCTCTTCTCGGTGGGCGCGCTATGCGTGGGCTGCGGCGACCCTCACGCGGCGCCTGCGCCGACGCCTGCTGCTGCTCCGACGCCCGCTGCGACGCCGACGCCTGCTGCGACGCCGGCACAGCCCGGCGAGCCTTTGCCATCTTCCGCGACGCTCGCTCCGACGACGCCCGCACCACCGGCGAGCCGTTGGCAGAGCCTCGGGCCCTACCGCGCGGACAGCGGCCGTGACTGCAACGGCCTGCCCTATCTGCCGCTGCGCACGCTCCCGGGTCGCTGCGTGGGCCTCGTCGCCTCCACGGACACCGTCGGCATCGCGGGCGCACGAGGGCGTTTCCATCCGCGCTCCGTGGTCCAGGATCCGACCCGCGACGACGTCTTCTGGATCATCGACGGAGGCGCACGTCGACCGCGGGCGGGACGCGTGTGGCGGCTCGAACGTCACAGCCAGGCGTGGCGCGCGACGGCCATCTTGGAGCGCCTCGATCGACCGCATGGCGGCCGCGTCGGGCCCGACGGGCGCGTCGACGTGGGCGAAGTGGAGCGCATCATTCGCTTCGATCCGTCGGCGGAAGATCCAGCCGCGAGCGTCGAGGTCGTGCTCGACGGACTGCCGTCGCAGCGACGCGGCGAAGAGAGGCTTCGCGAGCATCCGCTCAAGTCCTTCGTCTTCCTCCCGAGCTGGGATGTGATCGTGAACATGGGCTCGAGCACGGACCGCTGCCTCGACTCTACGACGCTTCCGCGCTGCCCCGACGAGGCCGATCACGTCGCTGCGCTGTGGCGCTTCGCCTATCTCGGCGACGGGCGTTGGTCCTCGACGCCGGCCTACCTGGCCCAGGGCCTACGCAACTCGGTGGCGCTGGTCGCGCACGCGTCGGGCACGCTGCTGCAGGCCGAGAACGGCGTGGACTTCAGCGACGGCGATCGACCCGACGAGGAGCTGAACGTGATCGAGGCGGGCAAGCACTATGGCTGGCCCTATTGCTACGACCGTGACCGACGCGATCCGCGCTGGACGGGAGCGGACTTCTCCTGCGATCCGGCGCGCAATCCAAGCTACGCGCCGCCCTGGCTCGTGCTGCCTCCCCACGCGGCGCCGCTGGGCATGGCCTACTACACCGTCGCGCGCATGCCGGAGCTCGAGGGCCGCCTCTTGATCACCTACCACGGCTATCGCGCGCTCGGTCATCGACTCGTCGCCTTCGCCACCGACGCGCGCGGCATCCCTCGGGCGGGCGCCGTCTCCGACGACGTGATCGCGGGCTGGGACGCGACCGATACCAGTCCGCTGGGTGCACCCGTGGAGCTGAGCGTGGCGCGCGACGGAAGCGTGTGGCTGGTGGAGGACAAGAACGGCACGGTGCTGCGGCTGAGCGTCGACGCCTGGGCCGCGGCGCGCGATGGCGCCGAGGCAGCTTCGAGCGAAGTCGAGCAGCACGTACCCGACGCGCGCTTCACGGCGCTCCACGCGAGCCTGCTCCAACCACGCTGCGGCCGCTGCCACGAGTTCATGGCGCAGGACGCCGCCGCCGCGTTGAACGCCATGGCCCGCGCCGGTTGGTTGACCCGCGACCACGGCGCGCCTCGCATGGCCGAGCACTTTCAGCCCGGTGCCGTCCGACCCATGCCGCCCGACGTGCCGCTCACCGCCACCGAGAGCGCAGGCCTGCGCGCCTGGCTCGCCGTG
>JAACVI010000344.1 GCA_009992505.1 Myxococcales bacterium | reverse complement strand
CTCATCACCTATGACCACGCCGACGAACACAAGGCCCGCTTTCGTCAGGCGGCACGTGAGGCGGCGCGGGTCTACCTCGCGGCGGGCGCCACGCGCGTGATGGTTCCGTCGGTCCCCGCGGTGGAGATCCGGAGCGAGGGCGATCTCAATCTGCTCGACTCGCTGGCCTTCAAGCCCGCGACCACGCCCATCCTCAGCGCGCATCAACAGGGCACGGTGCGCATGGCCTCCTCCGCCGCACACGGCGCGGCCGCACCCGACGGAAAGCTCTATGGCGAAGAGGGCGTCTACGTCTTCGACACCTCTCTCTATCCGTCGAGCGCCTCGAGTCACACCATGACGCCAGCGATCACCATCTCGCGCTATCTGGCGGAGCAGCTCGCTACGACGCTTCGCGCCTGACGGCCGTCCCCGCCGGTTGAGCCTGCGCAACGACTGCCCCTCCCACTGGGGGCATGGTCCCCTGAGTAAGAGGTCGGGACGGCGCCATCTCGGAGTATCGCTCCTCCGCGCCCACTCGGAGTGCCGAGGTTACCCTCCCGACCGCGTCGCCCGTGGTCACCCTGCCCTTCTCCGACCGCGGGCGGCGTTGTGTCCGCTGCATGCGCGGCGCACGAAGACGCAGGCCCTGACGTCGCCTTCGCAGGCCCTGACGTCGCAACGGCCGCCAACGAGTCACCGCTCGCGTCGAGATCAGTCCTTGGTGTCGCGGTCGTCGCGTTGACGCAGGTTCTGAGCCAGCGCGTCCAGCGGGTTGAAGCCGAGGGTGGCCGTCAGGGACGACACCTCCGAGACGCGACTGCGCACGTAGCCCAGCACCGGACGGAACGCGCCGAAGAGGTCCAGGCCTCCCAAGAGCGCGGCCGCGCCGCGCGCCGCGCTGTTGGCGACATCCGCGCCGAGGGCCACGGCGACATAGGGCGGCATCGGGTGGATCAACAGGTCGCGCGTGGCCGCGGCGGCCGCCCAGGCGCCGGGATCCGGCCGGCGCAACAGGCGCCGCAAGCTCTCTGCTTCGGCGAAGAGCCCGAGATGCACCGGCGCCACGGAGCGCGTCACGGCGTCCACGAGCACCCGGTAGTCGCGCCGAAAGTCGCCGCCCAAGGGTCCGGCCCACTCGCGCAGGAGATCCGGCCCCGCGACGAGATCGATCAATCCTTCGCGTCGGCGCAGGACCACCGCCGTGGCCAGCTCCTGCGCATGCCAGAGCGCGAACACGATGGCGCGCCCGTCGGGCAGGAGCAGATCGAGGGCGCGGCGCACGGTGGCTGGCGACGGAATCGGCACGACCTTCTGGGGCGTGGGCCAGATGCGGATGCGTGCGGCGGCCGTCAGTTCGCGCAGCGCCTTCAGCAGCGTCAGCCACTGCGTGCCGTAGCCGTCCTCCGGTCGAATCCTGAGCGCGAGCCGCTCCACCAGCTCCTCGAGCGCGCCCTCGCGCAGGATGAGCACCCGCCTCGCCCCGAAGCGTTCGGCCAGGGTCTCGGGATCGCTGGCGTCGGTGACTTCGTCGGCACGACCGCGGCTGGTGTGGAACGCGGCCAGGACCTCTTCGTGCTCGTCGACGACGATCACCAGCGCGCCGTCGGGGCGCTCGCCCGCCGCCGGCTCCGGCGTCGGGTCGTCCTCTTCTCGCTCCGGCGTGCGCATGCGATCGACCACGCCTGGCGCGAAGAGCCCCATCAACAGGGTCCAGGAGTGCTGATCCCAACCCTCGATACGCACGTCGGGAGAGATCATCGCGGGGCCTCCTCGCTCGGGCGCTGGCTGCGACGTCGCGCGCTGGGTCTCTCCTCGAGCTCGAAGATGCGGCAGCTCTGTCCGGGCAGGTCGAGCTCCAACGTGGCGCCCGCCTCGAGCGTCTTCAGGCTGAGGGCGTCGCGCAGGCGCATGGGTCGCGGCATGACCACGCTCGCGCGCAGCGCGCGTCGACCGGGGTTGATCACGAAGAGCACGCGAGGGCCGTCGGCGTCCCCGTGCACGCTGGTCTCGACGGGGCTTGGGTGTGCGCGGAACGGATGCGCGAGTCCGAGCCCTTCGTCCAGGCGCGCGACGCAATCGGTCACGTCGTCGTCACTTCCACCTTCGAGCAAGAGCGCCCCCTCGGGAGGAGTCCAGCGGATGGCGCGGCGGCGGGAGTCGATGGTGGGCCGCTGAGGACCGTAGACCAGCTTGGCGCCCGAGGCGGCGGCCTTGTCCAGAGCGGCGAGGCGCTCCTCGTCGGCCAACTCCCAGGTCGGCGAGTACACGACGCGGAAGCCCTCGAAGCGCTTGGGCGGCGCGTCCGAGTCGATGGCGACGTAGGGAATGGCGGCGGCCGTGAGCGCTCGCGCGAAGCTCGCGAGCATGTGCCAGTAGCGCAGTTGAATCGGCTCGGAGAAGCCCAGGGTGTCGCGTCGGCAGGCGTCCACGGGGCTCGCCCCGATGGCCTCCAGCGTCGACGGACTCAGAGGTCCGAGCGTGTGAGTGATGCGCGCGAGACGCCTGTACTCCCGCGGGATCACCAGCGCGACCTCCGCAGGGCGCGTGAGACCGAAGAAGCGCGTGCGCATCAAGAAGGCGAAGAGTGCCTTCCATGCACGCGCCTCGGGACGTGCGCGACCAGCGGCGTCGATGGGCGCGCCGTACCAACGGTCGCGGTCCACGGCCATGTAGAGGTTGAAGCCTCGGAGGCCGTAGGCGCAGGCGACCTCAGCGCAGTAGAGCGAATCGTCGTGGCTCAGCGGCGTGAACCAGGGCGGCGCCCCGGCGCCGAGCTCTGGGGCGTAGGCCAACTTCGAGCTGCCCGAGAGCGCCAGCGTGCGCCGCTTGATGGTCCGATGCTCGCGCGCCGCGTGGTAGTAGTCGAAGCCGACGAGGCTGACGGTCTTCTCGAGCGCGGGGACGCTGGCGGCCTGTCCACCATCGCCCAAGGGGAGGTTGTGCACGACGGGCACGCCCGACAGCCCCGCACGGGTCATGCGTCGGCGCATGCGGCCCAGCGAGTGCTCCATCAAGTGTTCGCGGAACGCGGCCCAATCGAGCAGCTGCGCGAGCGCGGCGGGTCCGGCGCGAAACTGCGTCGGAGCCTCCAGCGCGTCGATCGTCGCGTAGCGTTCGGAGTGGGCCTTCTCCACGGCCTCGAGGCTGCCGTGGCGCTCGAGCACGAAGCGTCGATAGAGGGCGATGGCGTCCGGGTGATAGTCCTGACCGAAGGGCCCGTCGCGGAAGAAGCCAGTGGCCTCGTTGTCGACCTGCAGGAGCACGACCGGACCGTCGGGGTAGAGACGCGGACGTACGATCTCCGCGACCGCGTCGAACCAGCCGCCGACCAGGCGGTGGTAGGTGTCGCTGGCGTAGGAGGGCACGGGGAACATGCGCGGCGGGAAGGAGAGGATGACCGGGTTCTGCCGTGGCGAGCGGGCCTGCACAGCCTTGTCTTCGAGCACGAAGCGCGGGAGACCGAAGTCCGTCAGCTCGGCGTTGATGTGCGGCCCGGGGCGCACGAAGACGAAGAGCCCCTCCTCGGCGGCCATGTCGAGGAAGCGACCGAGGTCGAGGCGCGGATCGTTCTGGCCGAAGTCGAGCTTGCCACGCTCGCGCTCGTGGACGCTCCACGGCACGTAGGTCTCCACCATCGACAGGCCCAGCTCTCGCAGCGAGACCAGGCCCGCGCGCCAGCGCTCGGGGCGCACGCGGAAGTAGTGCATGGCGCCCGAGTAGAGCGGCTGCTCTTGGTCGCCGACGCGAAGCACGCCGCCCTCGAGCCGAACTCGAGAGCGACGCTTCTGGGATGTCTTGCCGCCGCTCACGCCTGGGCGAGGGCCTGCTGCACGGCCTCCATGGCGTTCGCGAAGGCACGGGCACCGCTGAGATCTTCGATCTCCGCCCAGCGCTCGACCAGATCCTCGGGGGTCATCTTCTGGCCGAGGTTGGCGCCCTTGGCTTCCATCACCGCGACGCGCGCGACGTACCCGCCGCCGACGGCGTAGATGCGCCCGCTGACGGGGCAGTCTTCGGCCGCCAGGCGCAGCACCAGGGGCGAGACCAGATGGGGCTCGAGCTTGGCCAGCACCTCCGCCGGCAGGATGGTCTCGGTCATGCGGCTCTTCGCGACGGGCGCGATGGCGTTGGCCTTGATGTCGTACTTCGCGCCTTCCTGCGCGAGCGTCTCGGTGAAGCCAACGATGCCCATCTTGGCGGCGCTGTAGTTGGCCTGCCCGAAGTTGCCGTACAGCCCCGCGGCGCTGGTCGTGTTGACGACGCGACCGAAGCGACCCTCGCGGAAGCGCGGCCAGGCGGCACGGGTGACGTGGAAGGTGCCGCCGAGGTGGACGCTCAACACGGCCTCCCAGCTGTCCAGACCCATCTTGGCGAAGGAGCCGTCACGCAGGATGCCCGCGTTGTTCACCACGATGTCCACGCGCCCGAAGTTGTCGAGCGCGGTCTGCACGATGCGCTCGCCGCCCTCCGCGCTGTCCACGCCATCGTAGTTGGCCACGGCCTCGCCGCCGGCTGCCTTGATCTCCGCCACCACCTGGTCGGCGACGCGGGTGGGCTCGCCCGTTCCGTCCAGGGCTGCGCCGAGATCGTTCACCACGACCTTCGCACCGCGTGAGGCCAGCATCAGCGCGTGGCTCTTGCCCAGGCCTCCACCGGCGCCGGTGACGATGGCGACCCTGTCTTCGAATCGGATGCTGCTCATGATGCTCTTCCTCCTGGGCGACCGCTCGCCGCCGTCGGGAGACTAGGCGCGGCGCAGCGCGGGAACAAGGCCCAGCGGGCGCATCCTCACGCTCAGTTGGGCAGCTTGCGGTGCCGACGTTCGAGCCAGAGCATGAAGGTGTTGTGGATGCCGGCGTAGCCGAGCGCCAGGGCGAGACCGATGCCGCCGAGCCAATAGTGATCCGTCGCCAAGAGGATCGCGCTGCCCAGGATGCCCGAGCCCGTGGCCACCGCGCCGAACATGCGCCGACCCATGCGATCCGCCGTGTGCTGGAGGTGCTGCTCTTGGACCTGGAGTCGGAAGGAGCCCTTGCGCAGGTCGTCGAGGATCTCCTCGATCTGCAGCGGCATCTGGTTGGCTGCGCCGCTCACGCGCACGATGGATCGCAGCACGTCCTGCGTGATGCGCTCGGGAGAGTAGCGGCGCCCGAGCAGCTTGAGGAAATACGGCTTCAGCTCCTCGAACACGTCGAGCTCCGGGTAGAGCTCCTTGCCGACGCCTTCGACCGTCATCAAGGCCTTGCCCAGCATCAGGAAGTCGGCCGGGATCTCGATGCCGTATTTGCGCGCGCCGTAGGCGAAGTCGCGCACCATGGCGCTGAGTTCGATGTCCTGAAGGCGCTTGCCCAGGTACTTCTGGCCGAGCTGCGTCACCTCGGCCTCGAACGCGTGGCGGTCCACCTTACGGATCGGATGACCGATGGCGTAGAGCGAGTCCGCGATCCCCGTGTAGTCCTCGCGCACGCAGGCGACCATGAGATCCACCGTGCGATCGCGCAGCCGCGGCGTGAGGCGACCCACCATGCCGAGGTCGATCATGGCGACGATGGGATCGTCCATCTCACCCAGGATCAGGATGTTCCCCGGGTGCGGATCGGCGTGGAAGAGCCCGTCCTCGTAGATCTGCTTCATGATGATCGCGAGAGAGCGCTTGGCGATGACCTCGCCGCTCGCGCCAGCCTTCACCGCGTCGTAGACCTTCAGCCCGTCGAGGAACTCGAGGGTCAGCAGTCGCTTGCTGCTGGCCTCCCGATAGACCTTGGGGAAGTGCGCGAAGGGCATCTCCGAGAAGTTCTCGGCGAAGCGCTCGGCGTTGTCCGCCTCCAGGGCGAAGTCGAGCTCCGCGCTGATCGCGCGATCGAATTCGGCGACCATCTTCACCGGGTTGTAGACCTTCAGCTCCGGCACCGAGCGCTCGATGGCGTGGGCCAGCCAGTAGAGCAGATCGACGTCGCGGCTCATCGTCTCGCGCACGCCCGGGCGTTGCACCTTGGCCACGACCTGCATCGGCCCGTCCTCCGTGCGCAGGACCGCGCGGTGCACCTGTCCGATGGAGGCCGACGCCAGGGGCTCGTGTTCGAAGGACTCGTAGACCTCTTCGAGCGCGTGGCCCATCTCCGACTCGATCTGGGTGCGGATCGCCTCGAAGGTCTCGGGCGGTACATCGTCCTGCAGCTTCTTCAGCTCGGTGATGATGTCGGCGGGCACCAGGTCCGGGCGCGTCGAGACGATCTGGCCGAGCTTGACGAAGGAGGGTCCAAGATCCTGCAGCGCGAGCCTTATGCGCACCGCGAGGCTGACCTTCGCTCCGTCATCACGCTTGGCCGCGCCGGGCAGTAGCGAGCCGAGGCCCGTGCGCTCCACCACCTCACCAAAGCCATGGCGCGTCAGCACGCCCACGATCTGGCGCAGGCGTCCGAGGTCTTTCACCGTATCGAGAATCGAAGGCATCGACGCGAGCATACGCGACCGGCCGCGCGCCGCGCCACTTGCCAAGCTCTCGCGCATGCGGTCGAGTCTCCTCGTGCGCTCCGTGCTGCCCAGGCGATCGTTCCCCGCCATCCTCTTCGTCGCCTCAGGCTCCGTCTACGCCTGGCTGGTGCCGCTGGCGCCCGGCTACGGGGATGCGGCCGAGGTGGGTGCAGCGGCGCAGGGGCTCGGCGTGCCGCACCCCACGGGCTTCCCCCTCGACGTGCTGCTCTTGCGGCTCGGCGCCTACCTGCCCCTCGGCTCCATCTCCTTTCGACAGAACCTCGTCGTCGGGCTGATCTCCGCCCTCTGCCTCGCGACTCTGGCCGAGCTCTCGCGACGCGTCGCGCGTCGACTGGGCGCGGACGCCGCCAGCGCGGCTGTGGGTGGGGTGCTCTCGGCCGTGGCCCTCGGGAGCTGGGCGACCTTCCTCGGCACGGGCTTGTCGGTGGAGGTCTATTCGACCGCCCTCGCGCTCGTGCTGCTCGCGGGCCTCGAGTCGAGCCGCACGCGTCCGCGCCTGGCCGTGCTGGCGGCGCTGATCGGGTTGTCGCTCGCGGCGCACGTCTCGGCGCGCGTGGGGCTCGCTCCCCTGGGTCTGATCGTGCTTCTCGGGCGCGGGCGACGACGCCTCGGCTCGCGCTTCCTCGTCGCCGCGCTGATGATCGTCGTGCTCGGTGCCCTCGTGGTCTATCTGCCGTTGGCCGCGTCCGCGAATCCTCCGCTCGCGTGGGGCGATCCCCAGACGCTCGGTCGACTCTGGGGGCATCTCAGCGCCGAGCGCATTCGCTCCGCCTATCATGGCGCGATGTGGAGCGTGGATGGCGCCGCGCTGGGCCGGCTCCTGGCGCAGCTCGCCGAGCTCGGCCTGTTCGCGATCCCCGCCGTCATCGGTCTGCGCGCGCTGCTGCGCTCGCGTCGCGGCGCCGGGCTCCTGCTCTCGAGCGTGTTCGCGCTCGATCTCGCGTACGCCTCCTTCAGCAACCCGATGGGCATCGTCGACCGACAGGTCGGACACCTCGCGGGCGCGTGTCTCTGCTTCGCCGCGGGTCTCGGCGTCGCCGAGCTGCTCGGACGGCTCGCTCCCGAACGCGTGGCGCGCAAGGTCGGTCTCGTCTTCGTGGCGCTGCTCGCCGTGTTGGCCGTGCTCGCCGCGCCACAGACCTTGGCCCAGGACGGCAACGCCGAATCCGAGCTCCTGGGCAGTGGTGGCAGCTTGGTCCAGCTCCCGCCGCGGGCCGTCTTTGTCTGCCACTCCGACGATGCCTGCGCGGGCGCGTTCTTCGCGCGCTACGCCGAGGGATCACGTCCGGACCTGAGCGTTGTCGCCGCTCAGCACCTCTGGGAGCCCGTCGAGCGTCGGCGTCTCGGAGCGGGCTTCCGCGAGTTCGGCGACCTGGCCGGAGTCCGTCCGTCCTCCGGCTCCGATCGAGCCGAGTTGGCCGCGCGCGTACTCGCGTCGCTGGCGGCGGCGACGACGCGTCCGGTGTTCTTCGAGGCCGCGCCCGATGGCGCGCCGGCGAGTGCCTTCGTGGCCTGTGGGGTCGCGCCCTTCTTGTGTCGAGCCGGTGGACCGCGCGTGGCTTTCCCGCCCGAGCGCGCGCTTTCGAGCCTCGACCGAATGCTCGCCGCTCGCCTCGGCCGCCAGTCGCCCGTTCAGCCGTTGGCCCGTGGCGCCTACGCCCGAGCCGCCGGGAGCGTGGGCAAGGGGCTACTCGCCACGGGCGCGCCCATGCTCGCCAGCCTCGCCTTCGAGCGGGCGGTGGCGCTCGATCCGACGCGCGCCGCGGGCTTCACCAATCTGGGCGTCGCTCGAGCCAGCGCCGGAGACATGGCCGGCGCACTTCAGGCGACGGCGCAGGCGCTGCGCCTCGACCCCGCGCACTCCTTGGCCTGGCTGAACCGCGCACGCTTCCAGGCGGCCTCCGGTCAGATGGAGGCCGCCCGCGAGAGCTTGCGCGCTGCGGAGCGAGCGGGAGTGTGGGATCGACGCTTCGACGTCCTGGCGAGCGAGCTCGCCAGGGCTCAGTAGCTCATGGCGAACGAGACGGTGGCGGTCCAGCTGTTGCCCCTCTCGACCCCGGCGCCGCCCGTGTCGGGGGTGAAGCTGCGCAGGTACTCGAAGCGGATCGCGGACTGCTCCACGGGTCGGTAACCGAAGCTGCCGGTGACGTGGTACTCGTGGTTCGTGCGCCCCGGGAAGGAGACGAAGCCGCCGTCGCCACGCACGGCCAGGAAGAACTTCGGGTCCTCGAAGGAGCCGAAGGGAGTCCCGCTCATGAAGGACGGGAAGAAGCGATACTCGAGGTCGAGCACAGCGCCGCCGCCTCCCTCGATCAAGCGCGACGTGATCTCGGGCGTCGAGGGATCGCCGTCGTCGTCGAAGGTTCGGCTTGCCACGGGAAGGTAGATGTAGAGCCCCTCGGCGCGTGCCACGAAGGAGTCGTAGGTCAGCGTCATGTCTGCGCCGGCCATGGCCAAGGCCGCGCCGCCGCGGTCGGCAAACGCGCCGTAGTGACCGCTGACGCCGAGCTGGACGTGATCCCCCGCGGCGAGCCCCACGCGGAGCGTCGTCGACTTGCCGCGGTTGTTGTCATGGCCGAAGGAGGGACGCGCGTGGCGCAGACCCGTGCCGCCTCCAGCCACGGTCTGGATGTCGTTCGTCAGGCCGTTGCTGACCATGAGCTCGTAGGTCAGCTGCAGGCTGTCGCGATTGACCAAGGTGCCGTAGGCCTCCAGACCCACGTCCGCGTAGGTGCTGGGGAAGATGTTCTTGTTGATCAGCGGCGGGGTCGAGAAGGCGTGGCGCCAGCCTTCGTGGAGCAGGTTGAAGTTGCTGAAGGGCACCAGCAGGATGCCGGCGCGGATGCCCAGCGCGGGCCAGAGCCCCAGCTGCATGTAGGCGCGCTCCGTCTCGAGCACGCCCTTGCCCCCGCCGATGGCCGCCGCGTCTTCGAACTCCCACTCGGCGAAGAAGCTGAGGGTGCTCGTGATCTGGGCGTTGATGATGATGTTGGCGCGCCAGGCACGGAAGTGCAGGTGTTCGCTGCGGGACGCACGAAGCCAGCTGTGCATGTAGCCCGAGACCGTCACGCGGTTGGCCAGGTCTTCGAGGATCGAGTTCGACTGATCCTCCGTGTCGGCGCGCAGATCCTCGAGCTCCTGTCGGATGTCCGCGAGCTCTTGCGCGGTGTCTCCTCCCGCGGTGTCGCCTCCGGCATTCTGCTCGAGGGCGTTCAGGCGCGCCTCGATCTGCGCGGCACGCTCCTCCGACACTCCCGTCGAGGCGGGGGTCGCGGCGGGGTCCGCGGCGGGGTCGGTGGTTTGGGCAAGAGCGGGGCTGGTGCAGGCCCACACGACTAGGGCGAGCAGGGCGTTTCTACGCATGCGGTTCTCCAGATGGCGTTCGACGGGGTGGGGGGGCCGGATCAGCGCGCTTGCAGTCGGACTCGCAGAGTGACGGTGGCGTCCGAGGCAGTGGAAGCGGGGAAACTACGTGAAGTGAAGAGGTTCTCGAGGCAGCTGGCCAATCCAGCGCCTCCGGGTCCCGTGGCGCTGACGCTGCCCGCGCGACCGTGGGTGTTGATGATGAAGCGCATGTTGACCGTGCCTTCGAAGGCTTGCGTCCGATAGGCCGTGGCGTAGCAGCGCGTGGCCCCGGCCTCGAGGGACGCGACCGCCGTCGTCAAGCTGCCGCGGTCGATCACACCGCGCACGCTGGGCGCGGCGAGGTGCGCCGTGGGGGTGAGCGTTCGTGGCGCGGCCACCATGGGCGCGACGGGCGTGGCCGCCATCACGACGGGCGCGGAAGGCGTCGGAGCCGTGAGTGTGGGCGCCGGAGGCGGAGTCGCCGCCATGGCCACGGGCGGAGGGGCAGGCGCTTCCACCACCGCTTCCACCATGGCGACGGGTGTGGGCTCGTCCATCTCGGTCGTTCCGTCATCGCGCATGCCCACTCGATGAACGGGTCGACGCACGGGGTGGCCCGGAATCAGCGCGGCGACTGCGGTCGGCGTCGCCGCAGGAGCGGAGGCGAACTCCTCGAGCGCACCCTCGGTGAGCGTGACGACGCGGCGCTGGACCACCTCGTCTCCTCGACGCAGCTCCACGGGGATCGCGACACCGGAGGGCACTTGATGGTTCTCGATCGGCGTCACGCCCACGCTCTCTCCGGCGACGAAGACCTCGCACGGCGTGGGAGCGCATCGAGCGGAGACGAAGGCGCCTGTGGCGCGAATCATCGTCGCGCTCACGCGAGGATGATCGCTCTGGTCGAAGTCGACGATCTGAATGCTCGGCGCGTAGCCCGCCATGGTCAGCGTCAGTCGGTGGCTGTCGCCCACCCAGAGGTCGCCGATCTGAAGCGGGGTCGTGCCAGGATGGACCTCGCCGTCGACCTTCACCGTGGCGCCGGGCGGCGTCGAGTCGACGATCACGCTGCCGAACTCGTCGGCGCGCTCGAGGTCCGCGGCGACCGTCGCCGCTTCGTCCCCAGCCTCGACCCGCTGCGTGAAGGGCACATAGCCGCGTCGAGTCACGCGAATCTCCACCGCGTGGTCCGAGGGCACGTCGATGCGCACGGGCGGGCGACCACGCTCGACGCCGTCCACCGAGACGGTGGCGTCCGCGATGGGCGAGTTGACGGTCAGCGAGCGGGGCGCGGCGGGACCTCGCAGGGCGAAGTAGGCCCCCGCGGCGCCCGCCAGGAGCAGCGCCACTAGGGCGATCCAGAGCCCGAGCCGGCTCTGGGGGTGCATCGCCTGGCCGCTCGGCGTGCCGACGAAGGAAACCGACACGGGCGTGCCCCCCGGACCCATCGTCATCATGCCGCTGGGGGTGAATCCGCCAACACGCGGACCGCTGTTGCCGCTCGGCGTCTGGCTCCCGACCGACGGGAACTCGCCACTCTGGAGATTCGCCAGCGGCAGGTCCAGGTGCTCCTCGGCG
>JAACVI010000404.1 GCA_009992505.1 Myxococcales bacterium | reverse complement strand
AGGACGAAACCATGACCAGCCTAGGGATGCCGCTCCCTGTCGATGCGCTGTCCGCCAAGCTACGGCGCTTCGCGGATCCGAGCGCTCCCAAACCCGCGCGCATGATGGCCGCCAAGGGCCTCGTGCCGCTGGGCGGCGCGGAGCTCGTCACCCTCCTGTGTCAGCTCGGCGCGGCGTCGGATCGCGATGTGGGCGATCAGGCACGCGAGACGCTCGCGGGCTTGCCCGACAACCTGCTGCTCGAGAGCGCGGATCAACCGCTGCCCGCTCCGATCCTGCACGTCCTCGCCCAGCATTTCGCGAAGCGTTCGGACGTGCTCGAGCGAATCGTCCAGAACACGGCCACGGACAGCGCGACGATCGAGATCATCGCGCGCACCGCCGAGGAGCGCCTGACGGAGATCATCGCCGTCAACCAAGAGCGCTTGCTCCTGGCTCCCGAGATCATCGAGGCGCTGTACAAGAACCGCAACACGCGCATGAGCACGGCCGACCGCATCGTCGAATTGGCCGCGCGGCATGGACTCGACGTGAAGGGCATCCCCTCCTTCCGCGCGCATGTGGAAGCTCTACGCGGGCAGCTCATCCCCGAGCCCTCCGAGGAGGCCTTGCCGGGCGACTCGATCTTCCGCGAGGCCTTGGCCGCCGACGGTGACGAGGACGCCATCGACCTCACCTCGGACGCGGACGCGGACGAGCAGGAGAAGCTCAAGGACAAGTTCCGTCCGCTGGCGTTCCGCATCCGCGAGATGAACGCGGCCGAGAAGATTCGCCTCGCGACCATCGGCGACGCCGCCGCGCGTGCGCTCCTGATCCGTGATCCAAACCGCACCGTCTCCCACGCGGCCATCTCCTCCCCGAGCCTGACGGAGAACGAGGCCTCGGCCTTTGCGCACTCCAAGGAGATCTCGGAGGACATCCTGCGCTACATCGGCAACCGCCGTGAGTGGCTGCGGAGCTACGAGATCAAGCGCGCCCTGGCGTTCAACCCCAAGACGCCCTCGGGCATCGCGCTGCGCTTCATCAATCACCTGCGGCCGAACGATCTGAAGATCCTGGCCAAGGGTCGGAGCGTGCCTGGAGCGGTGAAGACCGCGGCCATGCATCGCCTCGAGACGAAGGACAAGAAGGGAAAGCGTTGATGGGCCTCTTCGGCAAACTCTTTGGTGGCTACGAAGCGCGTAAGGACAAGGCGGATGGCCTGTTCGAGCGCGGCCAGTTCGGCCCGGCCAAGCTCGCGTACGAGAACGCCTTGGGGGCTGCGCCGGAGCCGGATCGCGCGTCGCTCGAGGCGCGCGTGATCGAGTGCTGCGACGGCATCGCCGAGGGGCGCATCGCGGAGGCCGAGCGACAGCTCGCACAGGAGGCGCCCGACCTCGCCCAGCTCGAACTCGAGGGCGCTCTGGAGGTGGCCATCGATCCCGAGCTGCGGGCCGAGGCCAGGCGACTGCTCGACTCCCTCGAACGCGAGGACGCGCAGCGCGAGGTGCCCCAGGAAGAGGTGCTCGGCGACGACGCCGTGATCGCCTTGCTGGCAGGGCAGTGGGAGGAGACCCAGGGCGCCGAATACGACAGGCTCGGAGAGCCGCTCTTCGCCGCCTTGGTGAACATGCATCAGGGCGAGTACGAGGCTGCGCGTAAGACGCTCGAAGCGCTCGTCAGCGAAGCCAAGATCGCGCGCTACCTCTGGCTCGAGGTGGCACGCGCGCGCTTGATGCTGGACGACGACGCCGGCGCGACCGAGGCCTTCACGACCTTCCTCGAGTCCCTCGATCCGGATGAGGGCGGAGAAGCTCGGCTCTCGGCGCACGTCGAGCTCGCGCGACTGGAGGACGCGGCCGGTGACTTCGAGGCGGCGATGGCGCACCTCGGCGACGCCGTGGACGCCTTCGAAGGCGATGCGCGCCCTTACTTCTTGATGGGCAATTTCCTGCGCCAGAAGGAGCTCTTCGACGAAGCGGTGGACGTGCTGCGCTCGGCGGCGGCGGTGATGGACGAGCAACAGCCGGACTGGCGCGTGCTCACGGAGCTCGGACTCGCGCTCAAGGATGCCGAACAGCCTGCGGAGGCCACGGCCACGCTCGAGACGGTGGTCGGTCTCTTCAGCCAACGTGGGGTGGTCGACTTCCCCGCCGAGACGGTCATACCCTTGGCGGAGCTGCACGAGGCCGCGGGAAAGCTCGACCGCGCCGCGGATCTGTGGGCCTCCCTGGCGCGCGGCGGTCGTCGGGAGCTCCAAGCTCGCTGCCATCGCGAAGCGGGGCGACTCCTGGCCGAGCTGGGTCTGAACGACGAGGCCCGGCGCATGCTCACGCGTGCGAGCGCCCTGGCAGAGGAGGACGAGGAGCTCGCGGCTGACGTACAAGAGCGCCTCGCGGCCCTCCCCGAGGTCTGACGCTCGGACTCGCTCGAGGTGCGTGTCGCCGCCTCGCGGCGACGAGCCCTAGTGATCGATCACGCGCCCGTTTGGCTCACGGAGAGCGGAGCTGGCT
>JAACVI010000343.1 GCA_009992505.1 Myxococcales bacterium | reverse complement strand
CGAGCGTTCGCATGGGCATGGCCGAAGTCCGCGGCAACACGAGCCCCGGCGGATCCGTGCTGGCCCACGCCGGCGAACACATCCGCGAGCGCTTCCCGGCGACGCTCTTCTTCCTGGGCGAGCTGGCCCTCGACGACGACGTCACGCGAGTACAGATCCCCCTCGCCGACGCGCTCACGACCTATCGCGTGGAGGCGATGTCGTGGACGGCCTCGGGCTTCACCACCCATGCGCGCGTCGAGTTCAACGTGCAGCAGGACGCCACCGTCGACGCGCCCGTGCCGCCCTACGCCAACGTCGGCGACGAGCTTCACATCCCGATCCGCGTGCAGAACCACACCAACGCGCCGCTCGAGGTGCGCGTGGAGTTGAGCGCGGAGGGCATCGAAGCGGCAGCCGGAGCGCCCATGAGGCTCACCATCCCGCCGCAAGATGCCGTGGCGCACATGGTCGTCGTGCACCTGAACGCAGAGGGCCACGGAGCGCTCGTAGCGCGCGTCGTGAAGGCCAGTGACGACTCGCCCCTCGACGCCGTGCGCCGACCCTTGACGGTCTATGCCGAAGCTCGTCTGGTGCGCGAGGAGCGGCGACTGCTCTTCCGCTCCGACGCGAGCATCGACTTCGAGGTGCCGGCCGACGCGACTGAACGCGGCCCCGCCGAGCTGCGGCTGACGGCGGGCGAGGAGGTCTTCGACGATCTCTACAGCATGGATGGTATCGGTGCGGCTTGGGTGCTGGCGGCGCTCGGTCGCGACGTGCCCACGGATCTCGCGGAGCGCGGCACGGCCATGCTGGTGACGCGCTGGCATGTGGGAGCCGAGACCATGCCCATCGGCGCCGACGACGCGGCCCTGGCGTTCTCCGTCGCCTACTTCGACAGGCAGGCGGGCGACGACATGCTGCGCGCGGCGCTGGCCGCGGTGAGCACCACGCTCGAGCGTCACCCGGAGGAATCCGGAGATGCGCTGCGTGCGCGCCTCGATCGTCGCGCCTCCATCCTGCTGCTGCTCGCACCACCTTTGATGCGCGGCGGCCACCCTGCCCTGCGGGAGGATCTCCGTCGCCTGGCGCGAGGACTGCAAAGGCTCGTGCGCGAGCGCGCCCTGGGTCTCACGGATCGACCGGCCTCCATGGCGCGCGCCGCGGCGGCGCTGGCGATGACGGGGGACACGGAGGCCGCCGAGGAGCTGGCCCGACGCACTCGTCGCGAGCTCGTGCAGTTCGGTGATCGCGCCTTCCTCGAGCCGGTCGAGGGCGTCGGCGTTCCAAGCGCGCGCGTGGAGCCGACGGCGCTGTTGGCCATCACGGAGGCCAAGCTCGGCCACCAGGACGCGGCCATGCGGCTGTTGCGAAGCCTGCTCGTGGACCCGACGCTGGTGTCGCGCGCCTCGCGAGACGCACGCCTGGAAGCGGCGGTGGCGGCGGGCCTGCTCGGTCCTCCGCCCCACGGCACGCTCACGCTCACGGTCGACGGACAGAGCGTCGGGGCGACCCAGGTCAACGGCGTCTTCACCGCCAGCCTCGAAGGCTTGGGGCGACCGGGCGCGCATCGTCTGTCGCTGCGGACCGGAGACGGAACGCTCGCGCTGGGACGGCTTAGCTTGCGCTACGCCCGACCATGGTCAGCCGCACCCGAGCGAGCCGCGCGTCTGGGCCTGGCCGTCGACGGCGAGGTCGGCGCACGGGACACGCGCTCGGGCCTGCGTCTGAGCGTGCAGAACACGAGCCCACGCTTGATGGCTCGCCCCGTGGTCGAGGTCGATCTGCCCGCGGGTGTCGAACTCGATGAGCCGACGCGCGTGCTCCTCGGACGCATGACGCGAGTGGCGCCGAGCGTGGAGGGGCGGACGCTGAAGCTGGAGCTGAGGCCTCTGCCGCCGCAGAGCCGCGTGCGGATTCGGCTGCCCTCGAGGTTCGCCGTGGGCGGCGCGCTGCGTGGTCTGGGCGTCGTGGCCTACGACGGCGGCGCCGAGGCGCTCGACGGAGCGCGTCCCATGAGCTTGCTCGAACCACGCACCCTCGACGTCGCCGACGAGGGTCCACCGCCCGCCCAGGCGGAAGCGGAGCCGAGCCCACCTGTACGTCCTCCATCCCCACGGCCGATCGATCTCCTCAGGCGCGCACCGGAGCTGAGCCGATGAACTCCAAGATGCCCACACAGAGGCTCGTCCTCCTCGCCCTGGTCCTCGGCCTCACGCCTCTGGCGGCGTCTCCGAGCGACGCCCAGAGCGCTGCCCTATCGCCCGTTCGCGCGGGCGCCGTCACCGGCGTCGAGATGCAGATCGAGGGCGCCATGAGCGCGCCGCGAGGTGGCTCCCTCAGCTTCGCGCTCACGGCCTACGACGTGCTCGGCTTGAGTGAATTGCGCCCGTCACCGCATGCGACGATTCGAGCGCTCTCCTCGCTGACGCCGGCCGAGGCGGCCGCGGAGGTCGAGGCCGACGCCAACGGCCGCGCGCTGATCGAGATCCCCATTCCCGACGACGCGCCCTCGCAGTTCTCCGTGATGCTCGAGATGCGCTCACGAGCGCGCGCCCTGCGGCGCTTCGAATTGGCCATTCAGGTCACCTCCGCCCAGCGCCTCTCGTTGCGCGCGGCACCCAACCAAGCGCGGCCCGGCAGCCGCATCGTGTTGTTCGGTCGGCTCGAGCGGACGCAAGACGCCAAGGGCATCGCGGGTCGTCCGGTGCGCATCTCCATCGGCGACGGGCGCGGTGCCTTGGGACCCGAGGTCACGGTCCGAACCAACGCCTTCGGGCTCTTCGAGCTGCCCACGCGTGTACCCGAAGACGCTCGCGGCGCCCTCGTGATCAGCGCGACGGTGACGCATCCGACCCCGAACGCTCCCACCGTGGGCGCGCCCACCTTGAACCTGCCGCTGACGGCCGCGTCCACGCCCTCTCTCCTGGTCTTCGTCCAGGCGGCGCGGCCCATCGTGGCCCCCGGCTCACGGCTCGCAGTACACGTCCTCGTGCGACGCCCGGACGGACGACCCCTGTCCGGCGTGCAGGTCTCCATGAACGGCTCGACCCGTGAACAAGACCTTCGGCGCACGGACGCACGCGGACGCGCCGAGTTGAGTTGGCTTCCTCCCGCGCGCTTTCACGGCAGTCGGCAGATGCCGCTCAGCGTCAGCGCCACGCGCGCCGGTTTCGGCAGCGCCGTGGGACAGACAGACGTGCTGTTGACGGTAAAGACCGTTGGCGCCCGCGCCTCCTTCGAGGGCGCGACGCTCTCGCCGGAGCTCGGAGGCGACGTGCTCGTTCGAGTCGGGCGCAGCGATGGGGAGTCCACCTCGGGCATGCCCGTGCGCCTGCGCCTCGCCGACGGACGCACGGTCGAGGCCACGGCGGACGGCGACGGAGCGGCGCTCCTGCCCATGCCGGCGGGGCTGCACGTGGGCGATGGCACGGACGGCTGTGGAGGTGCGGCGGCCACGGCCACGCTCGAGGTGGGGACCCCGGCGGCCTACAGCCACGAGCTGTGCATCCCGCTCGATCCCGACGCCACGAGCCTGACTCGACTCACGCACTACGTGGTCGCGCCGGGTCAGGATCTGGAGGTCCACCTTCGACGCACGCGCGCGGCGAGTCGCTTGCCCCTCGTGCTCACGGCCTTCCGCTTCGAAGGCTCGTCGCTGCGCCCCTTCGCCACGCAGGTGCTCACGCCCACGACGAACGAGGCCCGGATCACCACGCCGAGCGACTACGTGGGAGCGGTGCTCCTGCGCACGCGCGCGCTCTTCGGCGCGCAACATCAGGAGGTCCGCGGCTCGAGCGTGATGGCCCAGGTCATGCCACAGCCGGGCGCGGCCAGTCTGCGCAGCAGCACGACCGCTCGAGGCGCGCTTCAGTTCTCGGTGCACGCGACCCAAGGACAGTTCGCGCGCCTCGCGGTGCTGCCCTTGGCCCAGGCGCGCGCGCTCTTCCAGACCTTAGGCGGCGAGCAGGCGCGTCCCTTCAGCGAGATCTACACGCGCGCCGAGCTCGCGCTGCGCACACCGCGCGATCGCACGGCGCCGGCCGCTCTGCGCCTTGCCCACGCGGTGGCCATGCCCACGGTGGGCGCACCGGAGACGGAAGGCGTGCTGCGCGATCCCTGGCGCGCGCGATCGCGCTTCACGGAGGGACGCCTGGGCTTGATCTTCCGTGCACTCGAGAGCCGTCTGGACCAGGCGGTACCGGGTGATCTCGACAGCGTCGCCGTGCGCGAGCGCGGACGCCTGAGGCTGAACGAGCACGTGCTCGAGTCGCTGGGCAACGACGGGGGCCTGGGCGCCGAGGGCGCCACCGGATTGGGCGGAGAGCCGCTCGTGCTCTCGACCTTGCAGCGCCTCGATCGCGACTTCGACTACGACGCCGTGGCCCGACGCCTGACACGACGACGCCTCTTCCGCGTGCTGATCGGCATGCGCGAGTTCGTGAAGCAGCGAGACTTCGACCTGCCCTGGGCGCGCCTCGGCGAGCCGGAGCTCTGGCTGCGCAACATGGCCGAAGAGGGCATGGAGTTGCCGGACGGCGAGTCGCTCGACGTGCGTGAATTCATCGACGGCTGGGGCAACGCCTGCGCGTTGATGCGCTCGACCCGCGGCGGCCCGCTGGCGCCTGTGCAGGGCTACGCCGTGGTCAGCGCAGGACCCGACGGGCGCTTCGGCACGCGGGACGATCTCTCGGATCCGACCGCGCGCGTGCTGCGCAGCGGAGGGCTCTACGCCCAGGCCGTGGGCGAAGAGGATCTGCTGGCGCGTCTCTCCGGTGTGGAGGTGGCGCGCGCCACGCTGCGCTCCGTGGCCGAGCTCTTCGGCATGGACCAGCCGGTGGTGTCGACGGAAGAGACCACGGACGACTCGCCCGTCGATGGTGGCACGTTGCCCGAGGTCGCTCGACCGGATGCCTTCGCCCTGGCGCTCTTGCGCCCGCGCGATCCCGTGGGTCTGGTGAGCCGGGAGAGCTTCCGCCTCGACGGCAGCGATCACGCCGTCGTCGTGGACGCCGGCAGCGTGCCCCGTCCCGTGGGCGCCGTGCTCGAGGTCTTCGGCAGCGACGGGCAGCGGCAGGTGCAGCTCGCGGAGGCCTTCGCGGGCGGCGATCTGCTGGCGGACGCAGTGCTCCCGACGCGCTTGCGAGCGGGCGAGCACGTGCGCGCCCAGGTGCACCTGACGAACCTCTCGGACCACGCGCTCGACGTGCGGGCCGCGCTCCAAGCGCGAGGTCTTCAGGCAGACGCCCCGGCGCAGACCCAGGTGCCAGCCGGAGAGAGCCGTGAGCTGTCCGTGGAACTCGAGGCGACGGGGCCCGGGGATGGGACGCTGACGCTTGGCCTGGGCGCGGGCGAGCGCGCGATGACGGTCGTTCAGGGGCTGCGCGTCAGCTTGGGCGATCTGCCTCTCGCGATCGCCGGGACGGCCATGACGGACGCCGACGGCCTCGAGTTCACGCTCGAACCGCCCGCGGACGCACGCGGTCTGCATGCGCGCCTCGTCGTCGTCACACCGCGTGCCCTGTGGCGCGATCCCGCCGTCGCTCGACTCGGCGAGACGTCACCGGGGCTCTACGCCTTCTCGATGGCCATGAGCGGCGACAGGCTGTCGCCCGAGCTGCGCGCCAGGCTGCTGCGAGCCGAGACGGGCGGTCTCGTCAGCGGACGCGATTCTTTGATCGAGACGGCCGCCGGCCTCGTGGCCGTCAGCAGCCTGCTGGACGACGAGCAGGCGCGGGCGGCGGGTCAGCGCATGGCAAATCGCCTCACCGGCGAGCTCGGCCGCAACACGAGCGCAGCGGCCGTGGCCGCGCTCGCGACGCGAGGCGTCGTGTCCTCGGCCGCGGAGGAGAGCGAGGGAGACGCGCTCTCGCGAGCGCTCTCGACGGCGCTGCCCGGGCTGCGTCGGGTGTTGCGCGACCTGCCGGAGGACAACGCCGCTCTGGCGCGCGCGGCGGCGGCGCTCCTGCTGGCCGACCCGACGGATCTGCACGGTCTCTCCATGCTCCGCATCGCACGCTCCCACCTCGTGGCGAGCGGTTCGGGTCAGCTGCTCGAGCTCACGGAGGCCGCGGGTCACGCCGAGCAAGCGGCCGCCACCCTGGCGCTCTCCTTGGCGGCCTGGCAAGCCGGTGATCGCGAGCTCGCCGCCGCCCTGGTACGCGGCGCGCTGCGCTACGAGGGCGCGCTGCTCGGGGGCTCGGAGGAGCAACAGTTCTGGCTCCTGGCCAGCGCGGGCTACGGCGCCATGGGCGATCCGGGCGAGGCCGTCATGCACACGCGCATCGACGGCACGCGCGGCGAGGCCTCCATGACGGATGGAGCCTTCACCCTCGACGTCCCGGTGCGGCCGGGGAGACGCTCCGAGATCGAGGTGACGTCCGACGCAGCCCTGCTGACGCGGCTCGAGGCCTCCTACGATCGGGCGCTTGGAGGTCGTGCAGGTCCGCTCGCGCTCAGCTTGCGCGGCGACTCGGCCAGCCTCGACGAGCGTGGACTCTTCGAGCTCACCGTGCGCGCGTCGCGCGAGATCCACGATCCCATCGTCGAGTTCTCGCTGCCGGCGAGCGCCGATCTCGACGACACGGTGCGGCAAGCTCTGATCGGCAACGCGGCGGTGGCGAATGTCGAGCTGAGGGAAGGAGGCGTCGTGCGCCTGAGCCTGCGCGCCCTGTCCGCGGGTCAGACCTTCTCCATCCCGCTACCCTTGCGCTTCGTCGCCACGGGCTCGCAGCGTGGGCTCGGCATGCTCGCGTTCCCGTCCGACGAACCCAGCGCCACGAGCGTCCTGCCCGCGCGGGTCATCACCGTCAGCGAAACCGAGGACGCCGGCTGACGGCGATCGATCGTTCACTCGGCGACCGTTGACGCGGACGATCCGCGACGCATGGTGTGGGCATGATTCTCGAATGTCCGAGCTGCGGCTCGAAGAACCGCGTCCCTGCGTCGCATCTGCTCGAGATTCCGCATTGTGGTCAGTGCAAGACCAACCTGGGCCCGGTGACGGCGCCGGTTCAGCTCCCCGACGGCATGGCCTTCGACGAGCTCATCCTGGGGTCGCCCCTGCCCGTCCTGGTCGACTTCTGGGCGCCCTGGTGCGGTCCCTGTCGCACGGTCGGCCCGGAGCTGGAGAAGCTGGCCAAGCAGAAGGCAGGCTCGCTGCTCGTGGCCAAGCTCAACACGGACGCGGTGCCCGACGTGGCGTCGCGCTTCGGCATCACTGGCATCCCGACCATGATCCTCTTCCAGCACGGCCGTGAGGCCAAGCGCCTGAGCGGCGCCATGCCCGCCAACGCCATCGCCTCGGGCCTGGGTCTCTGACGGGCCAGGGCGTTCGTCGGCGAATGGAAGCCCCGGCCAGTCGAGATCGGCGTCACGTCCGCTCCTGAACCCAGTAGTCGACGATGGTCAGCGGCCGAGCCTGTCCTGGAATGGCTGCTCGCGATCAACGCGTCGCGCTGCGCCGGCCTCTGCCGCATCGGGAGAAGCGATCACGCGGTAGGCGTAGGCGTCGAAGGCAACCGCCGTGAACACCACGACGTCATGTCCGGCGGGATTCTCGATGGCCGAGGTCTAGGTGATCTCCGAACCCGAGCCCCAGAGGAAGTCCGCCGCCACGCTGCCCGTGAGCTTGGCCTCGAAGCTACCGGCGGACCCCCACAGCGGTGAGTCGACGCGTTCCGTACTGCTCTCGTCTCGAATCGCCGCGTAGGCGGTCGCGATCTCGTCCCTCCCGTCGCCATCGACATCGGCGCCGATCGCGGCCTTGTGCGGATACAGCGCGTGAGCATGGGCCCAGGCTTCACTGCCCGTGGGCGTGATCAGATCGTCGCTGTCTCGGTGGCGTCGTTCAGCAGGAAGGATGGATGGGACCAGGTCGCGCGGTACGCGAAGCGCACGGCGTAGAGTTCGGAGATCTTGCCCAAGGCGGTGTGCTCCGCGGGCGGTGGATGCGCGCCCTCGGCGAGAGGTTCACCATCCACGTTGCTGAGGCGCGGGCCATCGTCGATGGTGACGCCAAGATTGCGCAGGACGTCGAGGGGGTCGAGCCCGTAGACGTTCCCGGGCTCGTGATCGTGATCGTGTTCTCTGGGCGCAACGCTTTCACCGAGCAGAGTCGGAGCGCGTCGTCAGCCGCGGCTCTCGAACAGGTCGTGCGGCATGCCGGCGTGGGTCACGGAGCCGATGCGGCGCATGCCGATCTTCTCGGTCACGCGGCGAGAGCGCGCGTTGTCGGGGAGCACGGCGGCGAGGACGCGCGGAAGGGCGAGGACGTCGAAGGCGTGGCGCAGCGTGGCCGTGGCGGCCTCGGTGGCGAAGCCTCGACCCCAGACGTCGTACTCGAAGTGCCAACCGATCTCCGTGACGCCGGGCGCGAAGGGTGCGGGCTGAAGCACGACGTTGCCCACGCTCTCGCTATCGGATCGCCGTGCGACCGAGAACCAGCCGTGCCCTGGGTAGCCATCGCAGCGCGCCGCCAGACGCAGAATGGCCGCGCGACAGTCGTCCGGGGAGCTGGCGTGCCCACCCCAGAAGATCACGCGTGGATCGCCCCAGATGCGGAAGAAGGCCTTGGCCTCGTCCACGGACCAGAGCCGCATGATCAGCCGCTCGGACTCGAAGAGCACGGGATTCGACGGAGTCACGCTTGCGTCCAGGGCGACGCGGCGCTGCGTCGCAGGCCACACGGTCGAGCGCTTCGATGCCCACGATCGCCGCAAGAACCGTGGGCTCCGCGCGTTGGCACGACTCCTGATGAGGAGGAGAGCATCACCCTGGAGATCTACCATGAAGCATGCACACGAGCCCTCCTTCCTTCGACGCCCGAGCCTGGTCGCCCTCGCCCTCACGTTGGCCCTGCCCTCCCTCGGCTGCGGCCGCACGGTGGAGCCCGCGAGCGCCGACATCGACAGCTCCACGGAGACGACGCACGACGCGAACCTGACGACCGCGGTGCCCGAGCTCGCGCCCTCCGCGCGGACGCCGAACGTCGCGCACGACGCGCCCGCTGCCGTCCCTGTCCCCTCGCACGACGCGCGCGTCGGGACCGTCGTCACGGAGACCAGCGACGGCATTGAGATCGCGCGCATGCCCTTCACGATCCAGGAGTGACGCTCGACAGCGCGATGAAGTGGTAGATTCGCCTCGTCATGGGCGCACACTTCGCTTGCCAGGAATGCGGTGCGGCCCTCGCCATCGCGACGGGACAGATGACGGCGTCCTGCCCCTACTGCGCGTCACCGAACGTGGTGGAGCGGCCGCCCGCGCCTGACCTTCCGACACCCGAGTTCGTGCTCGGGTTCAGCCTGGGGCAAGAGCCCGCGCGCGAGCTGCTCGGTCGCTGGCTCGCGAGTCAGAGCATCTTCACCGCGTCGGGCGTGCGCACGGCCAAGGTCGACAGCATGCGCGGCATCTACCTGCCCGCCTATCTCTACAGCGGCGTGGCCCGCACGCGTTACTCGGCGAGCATCGGAGAGAACTACACGGAGCGGGAGGGCTACTGGACGACCGACTCCCAGGGCAAACGCGTGCGCCGCACGCGTACGGTCACGAAGACCGAGTGGCGCAGTCTGCAGGGCGAGCGCGCCGAGTACGTCGCGGAACGCGTGGTGACGGCGTCGCGCGGCGTGCCCAACGCGGAGCTCGAAGCGATCGAGCCCTTCGATCTGCGCGCGCTCGGTCGCTACAACGCGGGCATGATCGCGGGCTGGTTGGCGGAGGAGCCGTCCCTGAGCCTGGCCGAATGCTACGAGCTGGCGCGGCAAGAGGCGCTGGCGCAGGTCGGCCAGAACCTGACGCGCTTCATGCCGGGCGATACGCATCGCAACCTGCACTACGAGTCGAAGTTCGAGCGTGAGTCCGCGGTGCTGGTGATGCTGCCGATCTGGGCGCTGGCGCTGCGCTACGATCCGGAGAAGCCACCCTTCCGCCTCTTGATCAACGCCCAGACGGGTCGTGCCTACGGCAAGGCGCCGAAGTCGTGGGTGAAGATTGCCCTCGCGGTTGGTCTCGCGCTGGCCGTGATCGTCGCCGCCGTTCTGTTCTTCCTGCTCTTCGCCAGCCTGGCCCAACACGGAGGCCTCGGATGAGCGACCCGCTCAGCGCAAAGGACGAAGATCGCCGATGTCGTCGCTGCGACTGCGCCATCGAGGCCGGCGATCTGCGCTGTGCGATCTGCGCGCTTCCGATCCCGGAGGGCCAGCAGCAGACCGATGGACCTCTGGCAAGGATCCTGCGCTGCCACACCTGCGGCGCGGCCGTGCGCTACGACATCGAAGTGCAGGCGCCGCGCTGCGCCTTCTGCGGCTCCGTGGCCCACGTCGAGCGACCGACGGATCCCATCGAGCAGCCGCGACGCATCCTTCCCTTCCGCGTGAGCCCCGAAGATGCCCAGGCCGTACTGCGCGGTTGGCTCGGGACGCTCGGCTTCTTCCGCCCGGACGATCTCGCGACCGAAGCGTCCGTGGCCTCGCTGCGCCCGATCTGGTGGGTGGCGTGGGTCTTCGACGCGCACGCACAGATCAGCTGGACCGCCGACTCCGACGCGGGCGCGGGGCGCTCCGCCTGGGCGCCCTTCGCCGGTCAGACGCGCATGAGCTTCGAGCGCATCCTGGTGCCCGCGACCCGCGGACTGACGGAAGAGGAGTGCGACAAGCTCACGCGCCACTTCGATCTGACGACCGCTGGCGACGCCTACGTCGGACCGCAGGACGCGGTGTGCGAGGGCTTCTCCATGCGGCGCTCGGCGGCTCGCCAGACCATCGCGCGCGCCGTCCAAGCGGTGGCGTTGACGCGCCTCGGGTCGGAGATTCCGGGCAAGCGCCTGCGCAAGGCCAAGGTCGCCGTGCTGCTCGAGGGCCTGACGACCCATCGCTGCGCCATGCCGACCTACGTCTTCGCCTACCGCTATCGCGGCAAGCTCTATCGCGCCTTGGTGCACGGCCAGGATCGGGGCTGCACCTTCGGCGAGGCGCCCTTCTCCCTCGTGAAGATCATGCTGGTCGCGGTCGGCATCGGCGTCGCCCTGCTCGCG
>JAACVI010000403.1 GCA_009992505.1 Myxococcales bacterium | reverse complement strand
TCGCCAAGCTCTCGCTTGGCATCGCGCCCTTCGTGGCCAAGCGCAACACGCCCATGGACGGACTGCCCTTCGCCGGCATCCGCGAGGTGGAGCGCCGCCTGGCCTACTTGCGCAACGGCCTCGAGGGCCGCGTGGACTTGCGCGCCACCAGCGCACGCTGGGCCTGGGTCGAGTACCAGCTCGCGCAGGGTGGCCGCGAAGAAGGCCTCGCCTGCTATCACGCCAGCCGCGCCGGAGGACGCTTCGCCGACTACCGCCGCGCCTTCGAGGCCATCCCGAGCGAGCGCAAGCGACGCGCCATCGTGCGCCCCGGCGAACGCGTCTCGGGCGTGCGCCGCCTGCCGCAGGTCTGACGGGGCGCGATGGGCGTCACACGGCGTCGGGCAAACGCTCGTCCCTCGCCGAGCCGCCATCGTGGGTACGCCCTACCGACAACCGGTCGCGATCGAAGCAAGCGATCATGGATGCGGCTCCCCGTAGGGTGGGGGGTCGTCCCTGAAGATTTGGTCACAAGTCCGTCTGGACCGCCTTGGACGCGAAAGCCGCCCGGGAGGGTCGCTCTCCGGAAGACGGCGGCCTTGCACATGCGAGCGCTGGGCATCGATCGGTGGCGTGGCCGGAGGGCGCTCGCGCAAGGCCGCCTCGCCGCACGCGCCTGCGGGTTGAGACGCGGCCGAAGAGCGAGCGCCCCCGCAGCGACCGACCGAGCGGTACGCCCGTACCGCGCGACCGAGGGAGCGAGGAGGAACGCCGCTCAGCGGCCGTGGCTGGACTCGCAGGTCACTGTCGCGGCCGGAGCAGCCGAAAGGTCATCGCCGCGACCCGGTCGACGGTCGCGAGCGCGTCTCCGGTTGCATCGGCGGCGACGTAGCCCCAGCCGCGCGCGATGCGCAGGCAGGCTCGCGTCCCGTAGGCCGAGCCGAGCGCGGACTCGTACCGAAGCCGCCGATTTCCGCCGTGGTGTCCGGCGGACTCGGCCAGCTTGAGCGTCACGCTCTGCGCCGCTCGTCGCAGCTGGTCTGCGAGGGATCGATCGTGCTTCGCCACGCCTCGCAGCAATGGAGCGATGCAGTCGAGCATTTGGTGCGAGAGCTCGAGAGCGAGGAGGTGTTGGTTCGTGCGCGGTTGAAAGGGTCTGTTCGTTTGGGTCATGCCCCCTCACAGCGCAGGAGGCGTGACAGCCACCGCTGGCGCGACTCGTGCGCCACAAAGGCGTGACCCAAGCCCCCGCCCTACCGACACCGGGCGACGGACGCTCGACCTCGCGCCGAGCCAGACGCACAGTTCGCGCGAGCGCGGGTCAGCCGAGGATCATGCCGGCGTTGGCCAGTTCGCCGCGGGCGAAGCGACGCAGGTTCCAGCGCGCGAAGAGATCCGCCTCCTCGTCGCGCAAGAGGTGGCGCGCGAAGAGCGGGCCGAAGACTGGCGCCATCATGAAGCCGTGGCCCATGAAGCCGCAGGCGAGTTCGAGCCCGGCGACCTCGTCCACGGCGCCGACGATCGGGCTTCCGTCGGGCGTGATGTCGTAGCAGCCCGCCCATTGGCGCAGGATGCGCAACGATCCGAGGCGCGGCGCGGCCCGCGTGATCGCGCGCGCGTACAGACCGAGGAAGCGCAGGCCGCTGTTCTGATCCAATCCCTCGGGCACGTCGGCGTTGGAGACGCCGCCCACGATCTCACCGCGCATGGACTGGCTGAAGTAGAGCCCGGACTCGAGCTCTGCGACCAAGGGTTCGAGGAAGGGCTTGAGCGGCTCGCTGGCGCAGATCTCATGGCGATGGGGCGTGTTGGGCAGGGCGACGCCCGCCATGGCCGCGATCTCGGGGCTCCACGCGCCGGCGGCCAGCACGACCTGCCCGGTGCGGATGCGCCCACGGTTGGTCTCGACACTGACGACGCGTCCGTTGGCCACCTCGAGGTCGAGCACCTCCGTGAAGGTGTGCACGCCGGCGCCGAGCTCGCTGCAGGCGTTGGCGTAGCCCCAGACGAAGGGCCACGGGAAGACGACGCCGTCGTCGGCGTTGTAGCTGCCCGCGATCAACCCCTCGCCATTCAAGATCGGCGCGACGCGCAGCGCCTCCCTGGCGTCGACCAGGCGCGTGGAGAGCCCGTGGGCGCGCTGCATCTCGACGTTGCGCGCGAGCTGCTCGGCGTGGGCGTCGCTGCGCGCGAGGAAGAGGTAGCCGCCCTGGCGAAACCAGACGTTGATGCGCATCTCCTGGGCGAAGTCGCGACAGATGCGGATGGAGTCCTTCATCAGCTCGATGAAGTCCTCGTTCGACCATTGGGCGCGCACGCCGCCGCCGTTTCGTCCCGAAGCGCCGCTGACGAGGTAGCTCTTCTCCAGCACCACGATGGAGCCCTGCCCCGCTCGCGCCAGGGCGTGCGCGATGGACAGGCCCATGATGCCGCCGCCGATCACCACCACGTCGGCCTGCTCCGGCAGGGGCTGAGCCTCGCTCATGAATCGTGCTCCGGCGTCTTCTGCGCCGACGGCGTCTCGGGCGTGGTGGCATCGGCCAGAGCAGCCAAGGCGGACAGCGGCACGGGACGAATCGGCGGCCTGGGCGTGATGGGCGCCGCGGCGTGCTCCCCACCGAGCGCGACGATCAGGCGCGCGGCGAGGGCGGCGCATTGCTTGCCCTGGCAGAAGCCCGTGCCGAGTCCGGTGTAGCGTTTGACGGACTCGAGGTCGCGATGGCCGGCGGCGATGGCGCGCTCGACCTCCGAAAACGTCACGTCCTCGCAGCGACAGACGAAGGCCTTGTCGCTCATGTGGGCTTCTCCACGCGCGTCGGTTCCTCAGTACGCGCGAGCTTCTGCACGCGCCGACCCGCCGCACGACCGGCCGCCGCGCCCTGAGCGATGGCGCGCTGCCGCTTGCGGGCACCGACCAGGCCACCGCAGACGAAGGCGCGCGTCGAGATGGTGCCGTGGTCGTCCGTCGGCACGACGAAGAAGCCCGATCCATCGAACTGCACGTTGGCACCGAGCTGCCCCGCGAGCTCGTAGGCCGCGCTGGC
>JAACVI010000402.1:4703-4907 GCA_009992505.1 Myxococcales bacterium | reverse complement strand
ATCCGGCGCATGGCGGGAGAGATCCTCGAGCGCGTGCCGGCTGGCTTCGCGCTGGTGGGCATTCGGCGCGGTGGCGTGGGCGTGACGCAGCGTCTGCGTCAGGCGCTTCACGACGCGGAGCAGATCGAGCCGGAGGTTGGTGCGGTGGACATCGCGCTCTATCGCGACGACGCCGCGACGGCGCTGCCCGATCCCAAGATAGGT
>JAACVI010000402.1:0-4355 GCA_009992505.1 Myxococcales bacterium | reverse complement strand
CTGACGTCGTGAACATGTCGGCCTCGTCCTCGAGCGTGACCAAGGGCGAGACGCTCTCGGACACGGTCCGCACCCTCGAGGCCATGCGTCCGGACGTGATCGTGATGCGTCACAGCGCGTCGGGCGCGCCACACTTCGTCGCCTCGCGCGTGGGCTGCGCCGTGGTCAACGCGGGCGACGGAACCCACGCCCATCCCACGCAAGCGCTGCTCGACGCCTTCACCATCCGTCGTCAGCTGGGCAGGCTCGAGGGCCTGGTGGTCGCCATCTGTGGCGACATCGATCACTCGCGGGTCGCGCGCTCGGACGCCGAGCTGTTGGCGTTCTTCGGTGCCGAGGTGCGGGTGACGGGGCCACGCACGCTCATGCCTCGTGACGCCGGAGCCCTCGGCGTGCGCGTGATGCCCACGCTGGCGTCCGCCGTCGAAGGCGCCGACGTGGTGATGATGCTGCGCATCCAGCAGGAGCGCCTCGCGGGCACGCGCCTGCCGAGCTTGCGCGAATACAGCCGCACCTTCGGCCTGAACCGCGCGACGCTCGAGCTGGCGAAGCCGGGCGCGCTGGTGATGCATCCGGGACCGATGAACCGCGGCGTGGAGATCGCCCCCGACGTGGCCGACGGACCCTCGAGCGTCATCCTCGATCAGGTCGAGGCGGGCGTCGCCGTGCGCATGGCCGTGCTCTACCGCATGGCGGGAGAGGGCGCGCCCAACCCGGCCGAGGCATGAGCCCGGAGCGCCGCGTCTCGAGCGGGCTCGATCGCATCGCTCAGGCCGATCCCGAAGCGCTCGCGCACGTCGCCGGTCGACGCGTGGGCCTGCTCTGTCACGCCGCCAGCGTCGATCGTCGGCTGCGCCCCGCGCGTGCAGTGCTCGAGGCCGCGGGCGTGCGCGTCGTCTCCCTCTTCGGGCCGGAGCACGGCCTGAGCGCGGCGGCGCAGGACATGATCGGGGTCGCGTCCGCGCAGAGCGGGCTGCCCGTGCACTCGCTCTACGGCGACACCTTCGAGCACCTCTCGCCCACGCCCGCGCAGCTCGCGGGGCTCGACGCGCTGGTGGTGGATCTGCAGGACGTGGGCAGCCGCTACTACACCTACGTCTGGACCGCCGCCCTTGGCCTCGTCGCCTGCGCGCGTCAGGGCATCCCGCTCGTGGTGCTGGATCGGCCGAACCCCCTTGGGGGTGATCGTGTCGAGGGCGCGCCGCAGCGGCCCGGCTACCGCTCCTTCGTGGGTCTGTACGACGTCAGCGTGCGTCACGGGCTGACCATGGGCGAGCTGCTGCGCCTGGTGCGCGCGCGCGAGGGACTGCCCGATTCCAGCCTCGAGCTGGTGACGATGCAGGGCTACACGCGCGCCATGGGCTTCGCGGACACGGGCCTGCCCTGGGTGCTGCCCTCGCCCAACATGCCCACCCTCGACACGGCGCTCGTCTATCCCGGCGGCTGCCTGCTCGAGGGCACGACGCTGAGCGAGGGGCGCGGTCACACGCGGCCCTTCGAGATCTGGGGAGCGCCCTGGCTCGACGGGGAGCGCCTCGCCTCGGAGCTGGCCGACGACGAGTGGCTGCGCGGAGCTCGGCTTCGACCGCTGCACTTCAGCCCGACGTTTCACAAACACGCGGGCCAATCCTGTGGAGGCGTGCAGGTCCACGTGCTCGAGGCCGAGGCGTTTCAGCCCTACGCCGCCTACCTGCGCATGATCGAGGCGGCCCACCGCCAATGCCCGCGCGGCACGTCGTTCTTCCGCACGGAGGTCTACGAGTACGTGGTCGATCGTCCGGCGCTCGATCTGCTCACGGGTGGCAGCGAGGTGCGCACGGCGCTCGAAGCGGGCACGGATCTCGACGCGCTGCTGCGCGCCCAGCAGGTCGGCGCCGAGGCCTTCGAGAGCGAGCGAGCCCCGCACCTGAGCTACGATTGAACGAGTCGACATCTGTCATCTGTCGGCAAGTCAAACGTACATCACATGGATTCATCACTGACAAGAGGGCGGTCATCTCGCGTCATGCCCCCCCATTGACGTTGTCATGGCGCCTCGTCTACCTTGTGTGAACGTCAGCTTGGCTGACGAGCGAACACAATAGGGGTGAGTATGACATGTAAGAACGTGTGGGGGGGCATGGGCGTCGACTTAGGGAATCGTGCGTAGTTTCGATCACTGCGTAGTTTCGATCACTTGGCTGGGCGCTTCGGATTTCGCGATCGACGTGGCGGCCGCTTCGTGATGAATCTCGGCCACGTGCTGGCCGCGACCTACCTCGCACAGGACGACGTGCTTTACGTGCTCGACGAGATCCAGGTTGGTCGTGGTTGGCGCGCCCATACCAACGTGCGCCTGGTGCGGGTGGTCGGGAATCCTGCGGATTTCCCCGAAATCAGGGTCGAGGCCGAGTGGCCGCGGGTGTCATGGAATCGACGCTTTGCCTTGGTTGCCGCGCCAGATGGCGGGTTCTGGGTCGTGGCTTCGCGTGACGACGCACGAACAGATGGGGCTCACATCGCGCTCTTGCTCGAGCGTGTGGCGCGGACTGAGGAGGATGACGACCGTGGCCATGCGGGTCACGAAATGCGTTCGGGTGATCATGCACGCGACGATGGCGACATCGACAACGGTTGGAGGCTTGCGGGCTGGCAGGTCGGTCGCGGCCTGTTGGCAGAGGTGCAGCCACGGGCGGACGCGCGTGGACTGTCCTACGTGGTCGAGCGCCGCGGCGAGCAAGAGGCCGTAGGTCTGTTGCTCAGCGAACTACGAGGCCTCGACTCCGAGTTGGACGAGGACGACGGTCACGATGGCGGTCATGGCAGTCACTATCGGCGCGAGCACTACGCTGGGCGTGGTGACGGCGAGCAGCATGTGATGCGGGAATGCTTCTGAAGTGCCCTATGCTCCGACCTGGTGAAGCCGCGGTGATGGCGAGCATGCTGTTCTTCGGCGCCTCTTGTAGCTGTGGCTACAACGCGCACCAGTCGGTTGGAGCGGACACGGGCACGGCAGACGCAGCAATCGATGCACACGGGGACGCAGCGCGTGACAGCAATGTGGATGCCTCTCACGATGCATCGAGAGATTCGTCCATCGATGCTGCGCGTGATGCGGCTATCGATGCACACACAACGGATCCGGACGCTGAGTTTCTCGGCTGTGACCCCGGCTGGCGCCCCATGCCTTCGATTCCCGACGGTCTCGAGGTGCTCTACGCCGAAAACCCTGGCTGCCTGCTGAACGTGGAGTGGGTCTCGTGCGGCATCGGTTGTCTACGATTGATCGAAGACGCGCGCTTCCAGCGCGCAGTGGATGACGGCTGGAGCGATAACGACTTGGGTTTCTTTTCTATTGTTGAAGGCATCAAAGATCGACGCGCTGTGCACAACGGACGAATCAAGGTGATTGCGAGTACGGATGGGCGCGTCCATGCCGCATTTCTGGACAACGTAGGAGGTGTAGGAGGTCACAGCCTCACCGATGGTTTTTTGGTCGCTGTAGGCAGATCGGGAGGTAATCATGGAAGTGTTGGATTTTCGATCTTTGCAGGACGAACCGACGGACATGGTGGCTTTGTGACCTTCCATCATCTGATCTACCAGACTCCACTCGCTGCCTTGCGGAGTCCGATTGAGCCGATGGTCAGGCTCGATCCGCCCGATGTTCCCGTCGGAAATGGCCTGCAGTTCGTCCATGCATCGGCGACGACCTTCACCGCCGAAGTTCAACCTTTGGCGAAGATGCTCGTCGTCGAGGGCACGCGCTGGCGTTGGCTGGGTGGTCGTGGCAGCGCGACCCCGTACGTTCCGCAGGAGTCGGTGCTGGTGGGTCACCAGGTCTTCTGGCTCGATTGGGCCGAGGGAAGCAAGGTGCGCATCGCCCATGGCAACATGGAGACCGATGGGGAGGTCTTTCGTGAGCTTCCCGACGGCGACATCCTCGGTCTCGCCAGTGATGGTCAGGATCTGGCCTGGGTGCAGGCCTACGAGCCGGATGTGCTGGGCAATTCTTACGCGCGCATGGAGCTGTGGACGGCGCCGTACACAGCCGACGCTGCGAGTCTGCGCCCGAGACTCGTGACCACACACTATCACGGGAACAATGGAGGCGTACTCCGCAACCATCACTACGTCAGCTTCGGGCAGGAACGGGACAGTCTCGAATATTCGCTGGATGACGGCAGCGAACGCCGTTGGGACAACCCGGTGGGAGCGCTTGTTGGGCCAACCGTCTTGTGGCTCGGCTTGGATGAGGTGGCGTATGACGGCGTGCTACCGTCGGACCCGGGGCAGGGCACAGTCGTGCGCTTGTCAATTGCGGATGCCTATCATGCCGTGCCGTAGACAGGTCATGTGCCGTCTGAGATTAGTGC
>JAACVI010000342.1 GCA_009992505.1 Myxococcales bacterium | reverse complement strand
CGGCCTCGCCGACACCAACTTCTACGGCTGGTACGACGCCCGCTTCGTGGGCAGCGAGTGCGTCAACGTCCTGCGCATGAACACCTGTAACCGCGCCTCGATCGCCGCCAACGGTGGCACGCAGGCTGGCCTGGACTGCCAGGAGCGCGGTGACATGCGCTACAAGTTCGTGAGCTACGTCGATCAGCCCGGCACCGCCTTCCTCGGGATCGCCACCATGCGCGGCGATCCCGTCAGCGGTGAGATCATGGCGGGCGATGCCAACGTGGGCGGCCCCGCCCTCGACGGCTACCGCACCTTCGCGATGCAGAACTACGACCTCATCAACGGCACGCTCACCGACCGCGACCTCGTGCTCGGTGAGGACGTCCGCGGCTACCTCGAGAGCCTGAACGTGGTTCAGGAGCCGAACCTTCCGCGCGTGCGCTTCCTCGAAGCCCTGCGCCGCGGGGAGACGCAGCTCGCCGATCCCCGGCCCATCGACAACCAGATGGCTCGCTTCGTCGATCGCGCTCAGCGCCTGGCAGGTCCCGCGGGCCGCGCCAACACCTTCATGGGTCGTCGCAACGACCTGGCAGGCACGGACACGGAGCGCAGGCTGATGGAGAACTGGGAGACGTTGGCCATGGCCGGCGTCGATCACGTGCCCGCGGGCATGGGTCCCCACGACATCACCGACACCATCCTCGACCAGACCTCGCCCTTCCGCACCAACATCAACGAACAACTCGACCACTCGGCGCAGCGGCACACGGCGTACTCCAACGCCAACATGTTGATGCCCAACGAGTACGTGGACGCGTCGATCACGAACTTCGTCCACCGTCACGCCGACTGGGATCGGAACCGGCTGCAGTTCACCGTGAACCGCCTGCTCTTCTTCGACACCGAGTTGCACGAGTACGGCCACTGCATGGGCCTGCGCCACGACTTCGGCGGCAGCGTCGACAGCCACAACTACTTCGACAACTACTACGAGATCAACGACCGCCTGCCGCTGCCGGACCCTGCCGCCTTCGACACCGACGGCACCCTGGGCTTCAGCACCACGGAGCAGCAGGCCTACGAAGACGCCTACGCCAGCGCCAAGCAGAACCGCGAGCTCGCGGGCATCGAACAGTGGATGAACTCCTCGATCATGGAGTACACGGCGCAGTGGTACGAGCGCACCGTCACGCAGGCGGGCCGCTACGACAACGCCGCCATCGCGGACGGCTACGGTGACCTCGTCGAGGTCTACGACAACAGCGCCGGTAAGGACCTGGCGGACCTCACGCCCGCGAACACGCCGCGCCTCTGGGCCAAGTACTACTTCGGTGGAGAGGCCTGCTCCACGGACGCAGACTGTCCCTACAGCGCGACCGGCAGCCGCTCGGGCGAACTCAACGCCACCAACACGAGCGCCGGTCTGACCCAGACCTGCGTGCCCAGTCCCAACGGCGAGGCCACCCATGGCCGCGTCTGCTCCGACTTCGACACGGACGTCCACACGCAGGCCACAGGCCCCGCCCCCCGTTGGGCGCCGGTCGACTACCGCTTCTGCTCCGACGATCGCGTCGGCACCCTCGGCTGGTGTCACCGCTTCGACGAAGGCGAGAACTACCGCGAGATCGTGAAGAACGTGGCCGCGCAGTACGACCGTCAGTACATCTTCACGAACTTCCGCCGCTACCGCGCCAGCTTCGGCATCGGAAGCTACCTGGGCCGCGTCATCGACCGGCAGTTCAACATCCTCCAGACGATCTTCCAGAACCTCCTCTGGCAGTACCAGTCGGATCCCGCCTTCCGCAGCAACACGGGCGACCTCGGCTTCTACGACGAGTTCCTCGCGACCGCGGACATCCTGAACTTCTACAACCGCATCCTCGCCCAGCCCGACGTCGGCATCTACCAGTACGACCCAGGCTGGAAGCGCTATGAGCGCGTCGGATCCGATCCGAACGCGACCGGCGCCGAGCTGCGCATGCCCATCGGTCCCGGTCGCTACTTCAGCTCCGAGTACCAGCGCGGCCTGAGTGGCATCTTCCGTGTCGAGCGCGTCGGTTCCTTCTACGACAAGTGGATCACGATGCAGATGCTCACCCAGCGTGGCTACACGCAGGAGTACACCCGCGACATTCCCTTCTGGACTAACTACTTCGACCTCTTCCCGGTCGAGATGCAGCAGGTCTTCCAGGGCATGATTCAGGACGAGCCCGAGGTCATCTCACCGCGCGTCGAGTGCGGCAGCGGCGTGTTCCCGAACTGCGTGGATCCCCGCCTGGTCTACATGGACCTCTACCGCGGGGACTGCAGCGACCCGGCCCATCTGGAGACCTGCCGCCCCGATCCGGTCGCTGACACCTACGCGAGCATGCCCGTGCTGAACGGCGGAAGCGCCATCACGCTCCAGTTCCTGGCCGTGATCTACGCGCTCTCCGACTTCCCGACCTTCTTCGACACGACCTTCGCGAACCAGCTCTATGTCTGCGTCGAAGGCAACGGCACCTGCTACGAGCCGGGACCGGACGCCGTCGAGGGCACGGACTACGTGCGCTACGCCTCGACCCACTACGGGAAGACCTTCATCGCCTGGCAGGTCGAGCCAACCGAGGCCATCGCCAACCAGACGTCGCTGGGCTTCGCGATGGTGAAGGAAGCCGGCGATGACGACTTCCTCTACCAGGTCCTGCAGAAGTACCGCGGAGACTTTGGCGGCGGGCTCTACGACGCCGCCAACCTGACGGCCGCCGAGACCGCCCATGTGGCAGCGCTTGGCTACGTCATTCCCAGCTCGACCAGCCGCGTCGACCTCGAGATCGATCGTCTCGACGGCCGTCGTCAGAACCTCGAGTCCTTCCTGTTCCAGATCATCCAGCTTGAGCAGCAGCTCGGGGTCGCCAGCTACCGGGGCTTCTGATGAAGCAGACCGAAACCATGAATCAGAAGCACGACATGCATAAGGAAATGGCCATGAACCACTTCAACACGCTGAGTCTCCGGCAGAGCTTCGCTCGACGGCTCCGGCAGAGCTTCGCTGGACGCTCCCGGCAGAGCTTCGCTGGACGCTCCCGGCAGAGCTTCGCTGGACGCTCCCGGCGCAGCTTCGCTGGACGCTCCCGGCGCAGCTTCGCTCGACCCGGCCAACTCGCGCTCCTGCTCGGCGCGCTGCTGGCGATGGCGGCCTGCAACAAGCCTGGGCCCGCCATCGACCGGGTGCAGACGAACCTGGTCGACAAGGACATCTTCCAAGGCGAATGGTGGATTCTGCAGTCCACCGTCAAGGCGGACGCTGCAGCCACCGGGGCCACCTGGGACGGCGACAGCGGCTGGGCCGATCTCGGTGTCGACCGCGGCGCCTCGACCACGTTGGCGAAGATTCGCTGGGTGATCGACGAGAACTACCTGTTCGCCTACCGGGCCTACGAGCTCATCGACGGTGGCAACGACGACGGCCGCAGCCCCGGCTACCGTGGCCAGCCTCTGGCCGCCTACGCCATCACCGACCACGTGGACGTTCGCCGCGACTACAACCCGGTCACGGGCGAGAGCAGCAACGTGACGGTCGAGAACAGCAGCGACCGGCGCTGGTACGAGCGCAAGTTCATGCGCGTGGACTGGTCCCAGAACCTCATCTCGTCCTTCACCCTCGCGGCCAACATGCAGGAGCTTGGCGGCTGGACCATCGAGGCCTCGAACTACATCGACACCGCGCACTCCGTGCCGCAGTACCCCCGCGCCTGGGCGCCCCAGTTCGTGCACGTCAGCGAGGATCCGAACTACCGCCTCGCGGACGAGTGGGCCGGCGTCGAGGGCGATCCGGTCCACTACATGAGCTTCGTCTCGGTCTACATGTTCTCGCCCGGCGAGACCTGCCTGACCCAGGGTGGACGCTGTCAGACCTACCAGGTCCCGATGCGCACGGCCTTCCTGCGTATCCCGCCCAATCACACCTACGCCGCGGCCACCGAGACTCACGAGGAGTACGACCGCTTCGGTCTCTTCCGCACCTACCAGAGCACCTACGTGCGCGGTGGAGCGAACACCGACACGCTGCGCAATCACTGCACGGCTGACGCCGACTGTGGTTCCGGTGCGGGCTACTGCGACATGGAACGCAACGTCTGCGCCGGTGGACTCACCGACGACTACGGCGAGACCGACTTCCTGGCCTTCTACCGTCCTCGCCACAACTTCTTCGTGAAGTCCCTGACCGACGTCAGCTGTCGTCAGGACTGGGAGTGTGACAACCGCCACGGTGACCGCGCCTCCAGCCCCGGCGCTGGATCCGTGTGCGACCCCGCGGCACGCCGCTGCACCATCCCCGAGGCTGCTCGTGAGATCCGCCCGGTCGTCTACCACCTCAACGAAGGCTTCCCGGTCCATCTGGTCAAGCCGGCCTTCGAGGTCGTCGGCAATTGGAACGAGGTCTTCATGCACGGCTGGCGCGCGACCGCGGGTCGTGACGTGCCGGACTACGCCTCGGCATCGATGGCCTGCCAGAACGTGGACCCCACCCGCTTCTGCTATTGCGGATCGGCGGATGAGAATCCCACGACGCCGGGTAGCTGCCAGGCTCAGTACGATCCCTTCGTCTCGCCCGCGGACTACACCGCCATGGGCGTCACGGATCCCTACGACTGCCAGATCGTGAACAACGACTTCTCGGAGCCGGATCATCCGACCTCCTGGGCCGACTACACGATCCCGGCCGCCTACCACTACACGTTCCAGGGCTCGGAGTGCATGTTCGTCCTCCAGTCGAACACCTGCGACACGCTGCGCACCGACGCCAGCATGGCCTGTGAGGACGTGCCCTTCGACGCCAACGGCGACGGCAACATCGCCGACGGCGAAGTGCTCGAGGCGAACTACGAGCAGCTGGGCGACATCCGCTACCAGTTCTTCAACTACATCAACCAGAGCGAGACGCCCTTCGGCGGCGTGGCCTATCCCCTCTCCGACGTCACCAACGGCGAACTCATCACGGCGAACATCAACGCGGGCGCGGGCTCGGTCGAGACCGTCGGCACCTGGGCGCTGGACTTCTTCCCCGTGCTCCGCTGCGCCAACGAGACGCTCGGCTGCGCGCCCGGCGACGAGAACGCGCAGGAGCAGTACCTCACGGGTGACAACATCCAAGGCTACTTCTCCAGGCTCGGCAACACGGAGCACGCCGTCGCTCTGGCCCCCTCGGGTCGCGACGGCTACACGACCGACGACCCCTCCCGTCCGGCCATTCCGGTCGATCTGCACGGCGCCTTCATGGAGCGCATGCGTGAGGCCATGCCTCGCGTCAGCGCCCTGCGTGGAAGCGACGGACGCACGAACATCATGACGGATCGCATGCGTCGCCTCGCGGGCACGCACTTCGAGACGGACCTGCTCGAGTCCATGGGCACCCAGGGTCGCGAGATGCTCCAGACGGCCTACCAGCCGCAGAACGGCATCACCACCGCCTCGGCCGCCGATGTGGACCTGCACAACCAGGCCGTCCTCGACCAGGTCTCGCCCTTCCGTGGCAACGGTCTGCTCGGCGTCGCCCGTACGTCCGTCGATCGCGAAGAAGCCCTGGCGCGCATGAACATGTACCCCACGGCCGACTCGCAGGCGCTCTTCCGCTCCCGTTACTGGGAGTACTGGGCCGAGGCCATGCGCGGCAAGGCGCCCGCCGAGGCCTCCATCCGCATGCAGCAGCTCTACCTGCGCATGGTCATGCACCACGAGATGGGCCACAGCGTCGGCCTTCGCCACAACTTCGCCGGTTCCTTCGACCGCAACAACTACGGCGATGGCTACTTCAACGCGGTGCTCGGCGACCCGGCCGACCCCAGCGATGATGTCGCGCTGCCGGACATCGGCGACTACGACCTGCCCTCCATGGGCGGCAACGGCGACGGCGAAACCAACGGTCCTGAGCAGGACAACTACCGCGCCGAGCTTCGGCGCGTGCGTAACCAGCGCGTCGTGCGCGGTGTGTCCAACTACATGACCGGTTCCACGATGGACTACAACGGGGACACGGCCGATGCGAGCGGCCTCGGTCGCTACGACCGCGCCGCCATCATCTGGAGCTACTTCAACCTCAAGGAGGCCTACAACGGCGATCCGCGCTATCGCTCGCTTGGCAGCCTCGCCGACGTGGAGCAGCCCAACCTCGTGAGCCGCACGCTGATGCGCGACTACCGTGGTGGCGACAGCTGCACCGACGACGAGCAGTGCCCGTTCGCGCAGGGCTCGGCCTCGCTTCCGGCGGGTCAGGGCGTGTTCCAGCGCTGCATCCGCAACCCGCGTGACGAGCGCCTGCCCAAGCCCTGTGCTGGTGGACGCAACTGCATCTGCTCGACCTTCGACGAGGACTTCAAGGACTACGTCGTCGACGCAGCGCCCTACAACAACGACGTGGACGGAGTCCCCGGCGTCGATCACTTCCCGGTCAACTACCTGTTCTGCTCGGACGACCGCACCACCGACATCTCGTGGTGCAACCGCTCCGACTCGGGCGAGTCGTTCCAGGAGCAGATCGACCACTACCGTCGTCGTTGGGAAGAGAGCTACGCCTCGGCCTACTACCGCCGGTTCCGTCGTGGTGGCGCACGAGGTGGGTCGTCCGTCGGCTCCGTGATCGACGCGGCCAAGATCTACCAGCACCTCTTCTTCCGCTACTTTTACGAGCCGGGCTTCACCTACCAGAACGGTCCACTGGGCTTCACCGATCAGTACATGGCCTCGATCGACGCCATGAACTGGTTCACCGAGCTTGCGAACCTTCCCGACGAGGGCTCCTATCAGTTCAACGCGGCCACCAACACGTACGATCACATGGGTGACGACACGGGCATGGCTGGCTCGGACTTCAGCTTCGCGCCAGGCCAGGGCTTCGGCATGTGGACGAAGTACCAGGACGGCTACTTCGGCTTCTTCCGCCCGGAGCGAGCCGGTGTGTTCTTCGACAAGTTCTTCGGGATCTACGCCTTGGCGATTCGTGACTGGAACCTGTCGTACAACCTCGACGAGCGCTTCTACATCAACTTCTACGACCTCTTCCCGGTAGAGATGACGGAGTTCTTCGGCGGCCTCGCCCTGAACGATCCGAGTTGGTTCGCTCCTCGCGTCGACACCTCCGGAGCTGATCCCAGGGTCATCAACATGACCGCATACCGTGGCACCTGCGGTCCGCCCGCTCGTCGGGTTCCCTGCCTCGGCTCCCAGCCGGTGGAGTACCCGCAGCCGGCTCTCGGCGGCACCAGCAACACCGTGCTCCGCTCGTGGGCGACCATCCTGGCCTTGGCCCAGTTCCCGGTCTACTACGACACCGCCTTCGAGCAGCGGCTGCTGATCTACAAGCTCGGCAGCGGCGCCGGGTTCAACATCCCGGCCACCCAGGTCGATGGCAGCACCACCTGCGCCTACGGCGACTTCCGCATCAACGCGGGTGACCTGCTCGTGAGCGACGGCGACCCCGGCTGCACCACCGAGCAGGACGCGAACTACGTGGTCTACGAGTCGCCTCGCTTCCACACCCCCTATGTGGCCGGCAAGGTGTACTCGCGCACCACCTTCAACCTCGAAGAGGAGCAGCTGGGCTTCCAGCTTCTGGCTCAGCTCTACGACCTGCGTACAGAGGTCGAGGGCCTTCCCGTGGGTCCAGAGCGCACCCGCCGGCAGGCCGACCTCGAGCAGCAGGAGTCCTTCCTCGAGTACCTGATCGACCTCCAGTCCGCGTACGGAATCTCGAACACCTTCTTCTGATTCCGATAGATGAACGAACGACGGCCCAGGCTCCTCGAGTCTGGGCCGTTGTCGTTGGGGGCGCCGTGGTCGCCGAGAGGCGTCACTTCTTGCTCATGCGGTCATAGACGTTGCGGCGCCCGGCCCCATGAGTACCCTTGCCGGCCCTCGGCGCGGAGGAAGCAAGCATGACCCTGGACAGCGAAGAGCTCTTCAACCTCTACCGACGGATGTTGCTCATCCGGCGTTTCGAGGAGGAGGCCGCGCGAGCGTACGCTCAGTCGCACGCGGGCGGCTTCCTTCACCTCTACATCGGGCAGGAGGCCATCGCCGTCGGCGCGTCCGCGGCCATGGCGGAGAGCGACTACGTCTTCCAGACCTATCGTGACCACGGCATCGCCCTGGCGCGAGGGATGGCTCCCGGTGCGGCCATGGCCGAGCTCTTCGGCAAGGACACGGGCTGCTCCCGAGGCATGGGCGGCTCGATGCACTTCTTCGACGTCGAGCACGGCTTCTACGGCGGCTGGGGCATCGTGGGCGGGCACCTCGCCTTGGCTGCGGGAACCGCCTTCAAGAGCCGCTATCGCGGCGACGGCGCGGTGACCATCTGCTTCTTCGGCGAAGGCGCGACCAACATCGGCGGCTTCCACGAGGCCTTCAGCCTCGCCGGCCTGTGGAAGCTGCCCGTGGTCTTCATCTGCGAGAACAACCGCTACGCCATGGGCACACCCCTCTCGCGCACGTCGCCCCTGACCGACCTGACCTTGAAGGCGCAGGGCTACGGCATGGCCGCCGACGGCTTCGTGGGCTCCGACGTCAGCGTCGTGAAGGAACGCGTGGCGACGGCCGTGAAGCGCGCCCGGGACGGCGAGGGACCGACCTTCATCGAGATCCAGACCTACCGTTTCCGCGGCCACTCCATGAGTGATCCGGCGAAGTACCGCTCGCGCGAGGAGCTCGAGGAGCGCAAGAAGGACGACCCGCTGGCGGTCACCCGCGCACAGCTCGAGGCGGCGGGAGCCGAAGTCGCGCGCTTCGACGAGATCGAAGAGGCGGTCGAGCGCGAGGTGGCGGCGGCCGTGGAGTTCGCCCACGACAGCCCACCCGCACTCGAACAGACCATGCTCGACACCGTGCTCGTGAAGGGACAGAGCTGATGCGCATCATCCGATATCGGGAGGCCCTGCGAGAGGCCATGGTGGAGGAGATGGAGCGCGACGCCGACGTCTTCTTGATGGGCGAGGAGGTCGGCCACTACCAGGGCGCCTACAAGGTCAGCGAGGGTCTGCTCGAGCGCTTTGGCGAGCGACGCGTGATCGACACCCCGATCGCCGAGGCGGGATTCGCGGGCGTGGGTGTCGGAGCCGCGATGGTCGGCCTGCGCCCCATCATCGAGTTCATGACCTGGAACTTCTCCTTCGTGGCCTTCGATCAGATCGTCAGCAACGCCGCGAAGATCCACTCCATGAGCGGTGGCGCCATCCGCTGCCCGATCGTGTTCCGTGGTCCCAACGGCGCGGCCAAGCAGGTCGCGGCGCAGCATAGCCACACGGTCGAGGCGCTCTACACGCACTTCCCCGGGCTCTACGTGGTGGCGCCATCGACTCCGCGCGATGCCAAGGGTCTGCTCAAGGCTTCGATTCGGGACGAAAACCCCGTCATCTTCCTCGAGGGCGAGACCCTCTACGGCGTGAAGGGCGAGGTCGCCGACGAGGGCGTCGACGAAGTCGTGCCGATCGGCAAGGGACGCGTCGCGCGCGAAGGCGACGGCTGCACCGTCATCACCTGGGGCCGGCCCTACTACACCGTGATGGAGGCGGCCGAGCGCTTGGCTGCCGACGGCATCGAGCTCGACGTGATCGATCCACGCACGCTCCGGCCGCTCGACGAGGAGCTGATGCTCGCCAGCGTGCGCAAGACCAACCGCTGCGTCGTCGTGCACGAGCACTGGCCCTACGGCGGACCGGGCGCTCAGATCGTCGATGTCATCCAGCGCGAGGCCTTCGATTACCTCGACGCGCCCGTGCTGCGCGTGGCGGGCTTGGATGTCCCCATGCCCTACGCCTCGAACCTCGAGGACCTCGTCCTCCCCACCGTCGATCGCGTCGTCGAAGCCGTGCGTCGCGTCAGCTACCTCGGAGCCTGAGCCCATGGCCAAGATCATCGGATTGCCCAAGCTCTCGCCCACGATGGAAGAGGGCGTGCTCGTGCGCTGGACCAAGAAGGAGGGCGACGCCGTCGAGGTGGACGAGCTGCTCGCGGAGGTCGAGACCGACAAGGCGACGATGGAGTTCCGCTCCTTCGACCGCGGCGTGCTCTTGAAGATCCTCGTGTCCGAGGGCGACACCCTGGCGCCCGACGCGCCCGTCGCGATCATGGGGGACGCCGGCGAGGACATCTCGGACCTGCTCGCTCAGCTCGCTGCACCCAGCGTCTCGCCCACCAGCGCTCAGCCCGCGTCGCCCGATCGCCAGACCGCCGTGGCGCTGCCTTCTCCCGAACCCATCGCGGCGCCCGCAGCCTCCAGCGGGCCGGCCGAGGCGCCCACGGGTCGCATCCTCTCGTCGCCGCTGGTGCGCCGCCTGGCGCGCGAACAGGGCGTCGAGCTCACGGCCTTGCGCGGCACCGGACCGCGCGGGCGCATCATCAAGCGCGACCTCGAGCAGCGCCCCGCCGCGACACCGTCCGTCGCCCGCGCCGGTCGCATGCCCGCACGCGTCGAACGCGCCAGCGCCACGCGTCGCACCATCGCGCGCCGCCTCACCGAGTCGACGCAGAGCATCCCGCACTACTACCTCACCATCGACGTCGACGCGGCGCCCCTGGTCGACGCGCGTCGTCAGATCAACGCCGAGCTTGCGGACGAGGGCGAGAAGATCTCCCTCAACGATCTGATCGTGAAGGCGTGCGCCGTCGCCCTGCGACGCGTGCCCGAGGTCAACGTCTCGTGGGTCGACGGAGACATCCACGCCCATCAGGTCGTGGACATCTCGGTCGCCGTGGCCATCCCCGACGGACTCGTCACGCCCGTCGTGCGCGACGCCGACAAGCTCGGCGTGCTGGAGCTGAGCCAGCAGGTGCGCGAGCTCGCCGGTCGCGCGCGCGACAAGCGCCTCTCGCTCGAGGAGATGACGAACGGCACCTTCTCCATCTCAAGCCTCGGCATGTTCGGCATCGAGTCTTTCACCGCCGTGATCAACCCGCCCGAAGGCGCGATCCTCGCGGTCGGCACCTTGCGTGAAGAGCCGGTGGTCCAGGGTGGCGCCGTCGTGCCCGGCAAGCGCATGCGCATGACCCTGAGCTGCGATCATCGCGTCATCGACGGCGCCGTCGGCGCGCGCTTCTGCGCGGCGCTCAAGCGCCTGCTGGAGTCGCCGACGAACATGCTGATCTG
>JAACVI010000341.1 GCA_009992505.1 Myxococcales bacterium | reverse complement strand
CGTGGCGACCGGCGTCGCCCTGCTTCCGGCGCGCGCGCAGGGCCCCGTGCTGCACGAGTACGTGCCCGACGTGAGCGACGACGAGCTGCCGTCGCTGGTGCTCGCGGCGGGCGGTGGCTCCGAGCCTGCGGCCATCGTCTACCGCGGCGAGGTCTTGCCCGCACCGGAGGACGGCGCGCGGCGACCGGACGAGCACGCGATGCGCGCCGAGACCGGCCCCAGTGAAGGCCAAGGCCGACCGGGGCTGCGCTCCCCGACCTTCCGGCCCGACCGCATCCCCACGGTGGAGGGCGCCCTCGGCTACGACGAGGTCTTCACGCCCGCCATCGTGCCCTTCAAGCGCGTCAGCGCCCTCGACATGGTCGCCCTCGATGCCCGCGGCGTGCCCGTGCTCGGCGTCCGCGACCCCACGCGTCACGAGGTCTCGCTGGAGACGCCCACGGCGGCCGCGCCCGACGACCGACCCCGCGATCGCTTCTGGGGCAGCGTGGTGCTCGACTTCGGCAGCGGCGCGACCGTGCCCTTCCCCTCGGTCTCGCCCGAGTCGCGCATCCTCTCCTTGCGCACGGAGCCGAGCGCTCGCGTGCGCATCGAGGAGGACACGGCCGGCAACTTCTACGCGACCCGCCTCGGCGGCGCGACGGGTGAGGTGCGCGTCGTCTTCCTGACCGACGCACCGCGCGACTACTTCAACGCGCCGCTCCCGGCGCTGCCCGTGGGCACCCTCGCGCGTCACGTTCCGCCCATGCCCGCGCACCTGAAGCGTGAGGCCCTCGACTTCGCGCGTGAGCTCGGCGTCACACCCGCGTCGACCTTGCCCGAGGCGCTCTCCGCGCTGGTCGCGCATTTTCGCGCCTTCCGTGAGGCCGACGAGGCGCTGCCCACGAGCGACTCCATCTACCTCGACATCGCGAACGCGCAGCGGGGCGTGTGCCGGCACCGCTCCTACGCGTTTCTGATCACGGCGCAGGCGCTGGGCATCCCCACGCGCTTCGTGTTCAACGAGACCCACGCCTGGGTCGAGGTGGAGCTGCCGGACGAGGGCTTCATGCGCATCGACCTCGGCGGCGCGGCGCGACAGCTCGACGCCCACGGCGACGACCGACCCGTCTATCGCGCGCGCTTGCCCGATCCCCTGCCGCGGCCCGCGGCCTACCTCGAGAGCTACTCGCAGCTCGCCGGCCCGGTCTCGGGCGTGCGTCCCGAGGACACGGCGGCGAACGCGGACGGACCGGTCGGTCCCCACTCCGGCGGCACGGTCGCGGCGCGCCAGTCGGGCGATGCGAACGCGGGTGATCCCTCGAGCGACGACGCCCAGGGTGCCCCGGCCGCCGGAGATGCCCCACAGCAGGTGGCCCATACCCCGACCTCGCCCCAGCCCGCGGGCGACGCCGACCTGCGCGCGCCCGTCGAGCTCAGGCTCGAGCGTCATCGCTTCGAGGCCTTCCGCGGTCGTCGCATCGAGCTCAGCGGTCGGGTCCGCGATCCCCACGGCGCCGGCGTCCCGGGGCTGCGCATCGAGGTCGGCCTGCACGGCTCCGGCGGTCCACGCCGGCTGGGCGCCACGGTCACGGAAGAGGACGGCTGGTTCAACGTCAGCCTCGGCGTCCCGCCCGACCTCACCGTCGGCGACTACAGCCTGGTCGTCCACACCCCCGGCGACGCCCACCACCTGCCCGCCACCGCGCGCTGAGCTGGTTCGATTCGCGCGGCGCCCATCGACCGCGGGCGCCGCATGACATACCCTCGCCGACCATGCGCATCGCTCTATGCCAGCTCGATCCGACGGTGGCCGACCTGTCGGGCAACTCCCGGAGCATCCTCGATGCGGCGCAGCGCGCGCATGAGGAGGGCGCGGACCTGGCCGTCTTCTCGGAGCTCTGTCTGACCGGCTATCCGCCCAAGGATCTGCTCGAGCGCCACAGCTTCATCCGTGATCAGCGCGCGCAGCTCGACGCGCTGGCGGCGGCATTGCCCGCCAGCCTCGCCTGCTTGGTGGGCTTCGTGCACGAGGCCGAGCCCGTGCTGGGACGTACGCTGCGCAACGCCGCCGCGCTGTGTCGTGGCGGTCGCGTCGAGGCCGTGATCGACAAGCGCCTGCTGCCCACCTACGACGTCTTCGACGAGGATCGTCACTTCGCCTCCGGTGGCCCGAGCGCGCCACTCGAGATCGCGGGTCTGCGCGTGGGCGTGACCATCTGCGAGGACATCTGGAACGACGTCGAGGCGCCCATCGCCCAGCGTCGCTACCCGGTGGATCCCGTGCAGGAGCTCGCCGACGCGGGCATCGATCTGCTGGTCAACCTCTCGGCCTCGCCCTTCACCCTGCCCAAGCGTCTGGCGCGCCCTGCCATGCTCGCCGACGTCGCGCGTCGCATCGCGCGGCCCGTGGTCTTCGTGAACCAGGTGGGCGGCAACGACGATCTGCTCTTCGACGGAGACTCCACGCTCTTCGCCGCCGACGGCACCACCCTCGCGCGCTTGTCCCGCTTCCGGCCCGACTTCGCCGTCGTGGATCTGGAGGCGGGCGGCGTCGTGCGCGATGGCAGCGAGACGGACGCGGCGGCGGCTCTCGAGGCTCTCACCCTCGGCGTGCGCGATTACGCCACGAAGTGCGGCTTCGCGGGCGTCGTGCTCGGCCTCTCGGGCGGCATCGACAGCGCGCTCACCGCCGCCATCGCCGTGCGCGCTCTGGGCGCCGAGAACGTGCTCGGGCTCGCGCTGCCCACGCGCTACTCCTCGACCCACAGCCTCGAGGACGCGCACGCCCTGGCGGACAACCTCGGCATGCGCTGTCGCGACGTGTCCATCGACGCCATGTTCCAGGCCAGCCTCGACACGCTGACGCCCGAGCTCGACGCGCTCGGCAGCGCTCGCGCCGGCGACGTCACCTTCGAGAACGTGCAAGCGCGCTTGCGCTGCGTGACGCTGATGGCCGCGAGCAATCGCCTGGGCCTGTTGCTGCTCACCACGGGCAACAAGAGCGAAGTCGCCGTGGGCTATTGCACGCTCTACGGCGACATGGCCGGCGGCCTGGCGGTGATCAGCGATCTGCCCAAGACCTTCGTGTACGAGGTCGCGCGCGAGCTCAACGCCCAGGCCGGACGCGCGATCATCCCGGAGCGCACGCTGACCAAGCCGCCCAGCGCCGAGTTGCGACCGGACCAGAAGGACTCCGACTCCCTGCCCGACTACCCGACCCTCGACGCCATCCTCGAGCGGCACGTGGAGCAGCATCAGACCATCGACGAGATCGTCGCCGCCGGCTTCGACCAGGCCGTCGTGCGCCGCATCGTCGGGCTCGTGCGTGGCAACGAGTACAAGCGCAGGCAGATGCCACCTGGGCTGATCGTGACCAAGAAGGCCTTCGGCCCCGGACGTCGCTATCCCATCGCCCAGGGCTATCGCGGATGAGCGCGGCGCTGGGCTCGAGTCCGCCTCGCTTACTCGCCGCGTGGATGGTGATGGCGACGCTGTGCATGGCCTCGCCCACTGCCCACGCACAGGACGCCTACGGCTGCATCGAGGATCTCAGTGACGCGCAGGTCCGTGAGCGGCTGTCCTTCATCGAGAGGAGCTTCGCGCGCACGGAGCGCCGCGGACGCGCCTGGTACTGGGGCTACTGGAGCCTGATGCTCGGCATCGCCGTGGCCGAGAGCATCATCACCTCGCAGGAGCATCGCGAGGTGGGACGCGTGAACGGCGCCGTCGCCGCCGCCGGTGCGTCGGTCGTGGTCTTGACGCTGACCACCCAGCCCTTCCTCGGCGCCTTCGGCACACGTCGGCTCAGCCGCCATGCCGAGGCCACGCCCGAGCAGCGACGAGAGAAGCTGCGCTATGCGACCCACCTGCTCGAGCGCGCCGCCTCGCAGGAGCTCTTGCTCACGAGCTGGCTCGCACACGGCTCGGCCTGGGCCTACTCGATCGTCACGGGCACCTTGATGGCGGCCCGCTACCACGCGCCCTTGCGCGCGACGATTGGCTATGTCGCAGGCATCTTCATCACCGAGCCGCGGCTGCTCTCCCAGCCCATGGCGCAGGTGCACGACTTCGAGCGCTATCGCGGCGACACCTGCGGCGCGCCGTACGAGAGCCCCGATCAGGCTACGCGCTACCAGCTCAGCCTGCGCACGGCGCCGGGCGGCCTCGCCTTCGCGCTCTCGTTCTGACCCGGGCTTCCGCGCCCGATGCCGATCGGAACGTGGGGGCCAGCGCTTGCGCGGCCCCGACCTCGTGGGGCACGTCGCCTTCCCGGCTAAGTCTTCTTGGCGAAGCGCGCGCGCAGGAGCGACGCGTAGCCCTCTTTGTTCTGCTGACGCGGACGCGACACGGCCAGAGCGTCCGCGGGCACGTCGCGAGTCACGGTCGTGCCGCTGGCCACATAGGCGCCCTTGCCCACGGTCACCGGCGCCACGAGCTGACTGTCGCTGCCGATGAACACGCCGTCCTCGAGCACGGTCTGGTGCTTTCGCTGACCGTCGTAGTTGCAGAAGATCGTGCCCGCGCCGATGTTCACGCCCTCGCCGATCAGGCCGTCGCCGACGTAGGAGAGGTGGTTCACCTTCGAGCCCTTGCCCACGATCGTCTTCTTGGTCTCGCAGAAGTTCCCGACCTTGGCGTCTTCGGCGAGGTCGCTGCCGGGCCTGAGATGCGCGAAGGGTCCGACGTGCGCGCCGGGTCCGATGTGGCTCTCGGTCGCCACGCTGTAGGGGAGCACGACGGCGTCCGCGTCCACGACCACGTCCGTGAGCACGGAGCCCGCGCCGATGCGCGCGCCCGCCGCCACCCGAGTCTGTCCGCGCAGGTGCACACCGGGCTCGATCACACAGTCCGCCTCGAGCACGCAGTCCGCCTCGATGAAGGTCAGCTCGGGCGCCAACAGGCCCGCACCCGCCAGCGCGTGGGCGCGGTTGATGCGCTCACGCATGTGACGTTGGGCCAGCGCCAGGTCGACGCGATCGTTCACGCCCAAGAGCTCGCTCATGTCCGCGGCCGCGTCCGCCACGCCGCCGGCCGCCGCGGCCAGCGCGACGACGTCCGTGAGCAAGACCTCGCCCTGCGCGTTCTGCGTGCCGAGCTGCTCCAGGGCTTCGCGCAGGAACGACGCGTCGATCAGGTAGAGGCCCGGGTTCACCTCGTCGACGAGCGCTTCGGTGGCGGAGCAGTCCTTGGCCTCACGGATGGCCGAGACCTTGCCCGAGTCGTCGCGCAGGATGCGTCCGTAGGCGGCGGGATCGTCGACTCGCGCCGTCAGCAGCGTGAGCTTCTCGCCCCCGGCGGCGGCCTCGGCCAGGGCGCTCAAGGCCTCGGGCCGGATCATCGGGCAGTCGCCGTACAGGATGAGCACGCGCTCGGCGCTCTCGGGCACCTCGCTCATGGCGCGCTTCACCGCGTCGCCCGTGCCTCGTGGATCGGCCTGCAGCGCCGTCGTGACGCCTTTGGGGAAGCGCGCGTCGATGTCGGCGCGCACCGCGTCGGCGCCGTAGCCGACCACGACCACGACCGCGTCGACGCCCGCCTCGAGCGCCGCGTGCGTGGGCCAGGCGTAGAGCGGTCGACCGGCGACCTCGTGCAGCACCTTCGGTCGCGCGCTCTTCATGCGCTTGCCGTGGCCCGCCGCGAGCACCAACGCCACCGTCCCTCTCAGATCCTGCGTCATGAGATGGCCTCCATCTGCCGCTTCCCTACCAGATAGTCAGCCACCTCCGTCAGCGCCCGGAGGTCGTGCACGTCCTGGTCGAAGGCAGGCACCTCCACCACCAGGCGATCCTCGCCGACCTGGCTGCGCAGGCGATCCGACTCGATGCGATCCCCCACGGCCAAGAGCCGCTCGTCGTCGAGGGCATTCTCGAGCCGAGTCAGCGCCGCCTCCACGTCGGCGCCCGGTGGCAGCAGCTCGCTGAGCTCCGCCAACAGCTCCGATCGCGGCACCGAGGGTTCGTGCAGCAGCGGACGCATTCCGTTCACCACGAAGCCGCTGTCGGCGAGGCCCGCGCTCTCCAGGCGTCGCGCGAAGAAGATGGCCTCGCGCACGGCCATGGGCGCCGGACTCGTCACCACCACGAAGGCGACGTCGGGCTTGCGCAGCGACTCGGAGATGGTGGCGGCGCGCTCACGGAAGCCGCCGAAGAGCTCGTTCAGGCCGGTGACGAACTCGGCGATGTTGGCCAGGAACTCGCCGCCCGTGAATTGCGAGATGCCCTTGAGCAAGAAGGCCGCGCCCTTACCCAGGAGGTTGAAGGACATCTTCCCCGCGCCCTGGAAGGCCTGCACGAACCAGCGCATCGCCGGCGAGTCGATCATGGCCACGAGCCGCTCGGGCGCGTCGAGGAAGTCCAGCGCGTTCGTGGTCGGCGGCGTGTCGAGCACGATCAGATCCCAGCGATCGTTCTGGCGTACGGCGTGGAGCTTCTCCATCGCCATGTACTCCTGCGTGCCCGCGAGGGAGGACGAGACGTAGCGATAGATCTCGTTGTTCAGGATGCGGTCCCGGGCTTCGGGGCTGGAGGCGTAACGCTCGACCAGCTCGTCGAAGGTGCGCTTCGTGTCGAGCATCATGGCCGACAGCTCGCCCTTGGGCTTCAGCCCTTGCGCCTCGAAGAGCGCCATGGGTACGACCCGCTCCTCCGTCGTCATCTCGTCCAGACCCAAGGAGGTCGCGAGCCGCCGCGCGGGATCGATGGTCAGGCAGAGCACGCGGCGACCGTCGACGGCCGCCCTCAGGGCCAGCGCCGCAGCCGTGGTGGTCTTGCCGACGCCTCCGCTGCCCACGCAGACCACGACTCGGTGGCCTTGGAGGACTTCGGCCAGGTTCATGCGCGCCGAAGCTAGCAGTCGCACGGCAGCAGAGCCAGCAGACGGGCCCCCTGACCGGGTCGTCTGCGCACGATTTTGACCCCCGTCGCCGGCCCGACGTAAGCTACATATCCTACATCAGAGCACATTGGAGCATATCTCATGAATTGGATGCTGAAGGAGCGCCGGACCCGGCGCAGCGCGGAACGCCAGACCGCCCTCCGCTATCAACTCGAGCACACCCGCGAGAAGGGCGGCCTGGAGGCGATGGTGGTGGCCGATGACGACGGCCTCGTGCTCGGCTCGGCAGGCGACTCGGGCGTGTGCGAGGAGCTCGGCGCCTACGCGCCCCTGCTCGTGCGCTCGCTGATGGGCATGAAGCTGCCGCCGCTCTTGCGTGGTGGGGACGTCGCCGTTCGGCGCATCACGCTCAACGGTCAGCCGCTCTTCCTGGCGACGGTCGGCGGAGGCGTCGCGCGAGACGCGCTGCTCTCCCACTCCGAGCTCGGCGTCTCGCGCATCCTCGCCGCGAACTAGTCGTAGGCGACGCTTCAGTTCGACTGAAGCTGACGCGCGACCGTGGCTTCGGCTTCGCGCATCAGCTCGCGCGCGCCCTTGGCGATCAGGTTCTTCGCCACGTCTTCGCCCAGGGCGGCCGCCTCGGCGCGGCGTCCGTCGACGTCGCGGCTCTTGAGGAACGACTCGCTGGTGGCCGTGAGGACCTGCTCTCCGTCGATGGACGCGACCATGCCTTCGAGCCAGAGCTTGTTGCCGTCCGCGATGCGGGCGTGACCCGCGATGGGCACCTGGCAGCTGCCGCGCAGAGCGATCAGCATGGCGCGCTCGGCCTCGGTGCGGAGCCGTGTCTCGACGTGCTCCAGCGGCGCCAGGAGCTCCCTTACACGCTCGTCGTCGAGGCGCGCTTCGATCGCGATCGTTCCCTGACCCACGGCGGGCAAGCAGGTCTCGGGCTCGAGCACGGTGTAGGCTCGACCGTCCAGCAGACCGAGACGCTTGAGGCCCGCGGCGGCGAGCACGATGGCGTCGAAGCGACCCTCGTCGAGCCGGAGCAAGCGCGTCTCCACGTTGCCTCGCAAGGTCGCAAACTCGAGATCGGGGCGGCTCTTGCGCAGCTGCGCCATGCGCCGGAGGGAGGTCGTGCCGACGCGGGCGCCACGGGGGAGATCGTCGAGGGACGCGCCCGAGAGGCTGAGCAACACGTCGCGCGGATCCTCGCGCTCGGGCACGCAGACGATGCCCATGCCGTCGGCCAAGGGCGTGTCGCCGGGCACGTCCTTGAGTGAGTGCACGGCGATGTCGGCGTCGCCGCGGGTGAGCACCGCCTCTACCTCGCTGATGAAGAGCCCCTTGCCACCGACCTGCGAGAGCGGCTTGTCCAGGATAACGTCGCCCCGCGTGACCACGTGCACTTCCTCCACCTCGAGCTCGGGCGCGCTCTCGCGAATGCGCGCGGCGACCCATCGCGTCTGGGTCAGTGCGAGCGTGCTCTTGCGGGTGGCGATTCGGATTTTCACTTGGGTTCTCCAGACAGGTTGGTGGGGGAAAGACCCAGCGCGAGCCCACCCAGGGCTGCCGCGGGGCGCTCCGTCATGGCCTCGCCATCGGGCATGCCCATGCTCTCGGAGGGAATTTCAGGACTCGGCTCGGCCTCGGGCGCTGCGGAGGTCGCAGCCGTGGGCTTCACCTCTGGCGTCGGGGCCGCTTCGTGCGCCAGCTCGTCGAGATCGAAGAGTCGTCGCGTCGCCTCGAGCAGCGCCGCTCCGTTGCCGCCTTCGACGCCCTCTTTGAGCTGCGTCAGCGGCTGATGCAGGAGCTTGTTCACCATCGCCTGACACATCTTGTCGAGCGATTTCTGCTCCGTGGGGCCCAGCTCGCCGAGTCGCGGCAGCGTGCGCGCGAGCTCTTCCTTCATCACGTTCGTGAAGTGGCCTCTGAGCGCGACGATGGTCGGCGTGAGATCGAGTGTGCGGCGCCAGCGCTCGAAGGCCGCGACCTCCAGCTCCACGATCGCCGCCGCCGCCTCCACCTCTTGCTGGCGATGGGCCAGGTTCTGATCGGCGACCTGCGAGAGGTCGTCCACGTCGTACAGGAAGACGCTAGGCAGCTCGCCGACGCGCGGCTCCACGTCCCTCGGCACGGCGATGTCGATCAGGAACAGTGGGCGCTGCCGCCGCGCCTTCACCACGTCCTTCATCAGGTCGTGGGTCAGCACGTAGTTCTTGGCTGAGGTCGACGAGATGACCACGTCGGCGGACACCAGCTCGGAGGCCAGGTGCTCGTAGCCGCGCGCCTCGCCATTGGACTCGCGCGCCAGGCGCACGGCCTTCTCCGGGCTGCGGTTGATCACGACCAGGTGCACGCCTCGTCCGGCCAGCGCGCGCGCCGCCGCCTCCCCCATCTCGCCGGCACCGAGCAGCAGCGTGCGACGACCGCTCAGGTCACCGAAGATCTTGGTCGCCAGATCGCAGGCGATGGAGCTGACGGACACCGTGCCGGCGGCGATCTCCGTCTCGGAGCGCACCCGCTTGGCGACGGCGAAGGCGCGCGTGAGGCAGCGATCGAGCAGGGTGCCGATGCTGCCCACGTCCTGGGCCAGCTCGTAAGCGTGCTTCACCTGCCCCAGGATCTGCGGCTCGCCCACCACCATCGAGTCCAGGCTCGCCGCCACACGGAAGACGTGGCGCACGGCGTCTTCGCCGCGTCGCTCGTACAGATGCCCCTGCACCGGCTCGGGGTGTCCGCGCTCGTGCAGGTACTTGCGCAGGCGGGCGAGACCGGCCTCGGCGTCGGGACCCGCGCCGTAGAACTCGACCCGGTTGCAGGTCGACACCAGCATGCCTTCGCGCAGCACGCGCGTATCGAGCACGCAGCGCAGCTGCTCCTCGGTCGCGTCCGGCGGCACCGAGAGCCGCTCACGCAGCGACACGGGCGCCGTGTGGTGGGAGAGCCCCACCACGACGAGCTCGTCGCTCACGAGATCACCGATCCTCGCAGCAAGTAGCCGAGCAGCACCGTGACTGCCGAGACGAAGCCCAGGATCGTGCCAATGGCCGCGCGCCGTCCCGTCCAGCCCGCGGCCACGCGCAGCAAGAGCACGCCCGCGAAGAGCACCCACGAGATCGCGCTGAGCACGGCGGCCATGGAGGTGGCGCCGTCCATGGCGCCCAGGCGGCTGGCGAAGAGCGCGCCCGTGACGATGCCGATGGTCAAGAGCGGAAAGCCCGTGAGCACGGAGCGGAAGGCGAGCTGGTCGAGCACGTCGAGGGGAGGGAGACGCCGGAAGATGCCGCCCAGGCGCTTCGAGCGAAGCTGGCGCTCCTGGACCACGTAGCCGACCGACGCCGCGAAGGCGACGGCGAAGGCCACCAGCCCCAGCATGTTCACGCCGATGTGGAAGGGCAGCAGGAACGTGCGCACGGGGCTCGGCACGGGCGGCACGTCGCGCCCCACGCCGGCACCCAAGAAGAGCAAGAGCACGACGGGCGTGAGGAAGGCACCGAGCACGGCGATCGGGCGCTTGCGGCTGAGCGCGAGGAAGACCACGCAGGTCGCCATGGCCGTGACCGCCATGGCCTGATGCACGTCTCCCGCGGGCAGACTCTGGAGCTGGTCCAGCTCGAGGGCGAAGAGCCCCGCGTGCAGCACGACGGAGGCCCAGAGGGCGCGTGCTCCCCACTGCTTGGCCCGCTCCGAGCCGCGCACGAGGTAGACCCCGTACAGGAACGAGGCGCTCGCGTAGGCGAGGGCCGTAATGGTGAACGCTAGCTTCAGCAACATCGCTTCTCCCCCTATGTAAGCGCCGGGGCCCCGGGGGTCGAGGCCCGTGCGTGCGAATCCGCCGTGGCGGAAGGGATGCGGTCGGTCGCCCTCAATGCTCAGCGAGGAAGAAGCGCGCCAGCAGATCCAGCTCCGCGGAGGCTGGGCGCTCGCCGACGGCCAGGCGCGTCGCGGCGGCCAGATCGTGCGCTTGTGGCGTCTCGCTTTGGCGTGCCGGGTCCCGACCCAAGCTCGTGCCCAAGAAGCCCTCGACCACCTCGTAGGCGTTGTCGTCCAGGATCACGGAGTCCGCGTAGTGCTCTCCGCCGAGCTGAGCCACCACGTCCAGTGCCTTCACGCGCCCGACCAGCGCCGTCTCGTCGCCGCCATCCGCGACCTCCGCGAGGAAGTGCACCGCCGACGTCAGCTCGAAGCGCTGCCCCTCGGGCAGCAACGTCATCACCTCGCCCTCCACCGTGACGCGCTCGTCCGTCAGCCACCTATCCAGCGTCTCCTGCGAGACGAACATCGCGTTCTGCGCCAAACCAAGCCTCCGTGCGGCCGTCCGCCGCGCGTCACGATAGCACAGCGTACGCCCGTAGCCGCAGCTTCGTCACGGCTGGTACGTCTTTGGGTGGGCTCGCGTTGACAGGTCGGCGACGCGTACTTAGGAAGTCACTTCACTCTCGGTCGCCACGGGCGCGGCCACTGCATAGGAGCCGACATGGCTGGCCAGAACGTTCACGTTGTCAACGACCTCAACTTCGACACCGAAGTGCTTCAGTCCGATCTGCCGGTTCTGGTCGACTTCACCGCCACCTGGTGCGGTCCCTGCAAGATGATCTCGCCCTTGGTCGATCAGCTCGCCGACGAGTACCTGGGCAAGGTCAAGGTCGCGAAGGTCGACATCGACGACAGCCCGATGACGGCTCAGAAGTTCGGCATCCGCGGGGTCCCGACCCTCTACGTCTTCAAGGGTGGTGAGGTCGTGGGACAGCAAGTCGGCGCCGTGCCCAAGCACACCATCGCCAGCCTGGTCGACCGCTCCCTCTGAGCCTCACGGCGGGCGCTCAGTGGCTGCTTTGACCCTGGCTCCCGCCGGTCTGCGATTCCTGTTGTAGCTGTCGATAGCGCTCTTCGAGTCGCTGTTGGCGTAGCTGGTTCGTGCGTTGGTGCCGATATGCCGCGTAGCCCAGGC
>JAACVI010000340.1 GCA_009992505.1 Myxococcales bacterium | reverse complement strand
GCCGACGCGCTCCCGGACGGCTCACGCTCCCCTCCGCCGACGACGCGGTTGGCTTCAGCCGGTGACGGCGTGCGGTCGGGCGCTCCTCGCTCGCGGGTGTGGACTCGGCTTTGCGGGCTGCCTTGCTGCCTGCGCTCTTCGGCGTGGCCTCCACCGCGTCGACGTCGCCTGCCGGCGATGACGCCTCGGCGCGGCTCCGCCGAGCCTTCGGTCGCAAAGCTGCCTGTCGGGCTCCCCGCTCCTCTTCATCCGCCACGGCGCGATTATCGACGATTCCGGGCCCGAAACGCAACGCGTGTCATTGGGGCGCCGCATCCGAAGCGGTGATGGCGAACTGCGCCTCGAAGATCTCCCCGCCCGCGAGCGTGAAGGTGTTGCGCGCCCGGAAGGGCTGCTCGAGCCGTGGATCCATGTACTGGAAGTCCGCGATGCGCTGCCCTTCGACCGCGCCCGGTTCGAGCGAGTCGATCGAGAGCGCGAGCCAGGGCGTGTTGGCGAATGCGTCCGCGTACCACTGCTCCACGGCGGGTCGGCCCTCGAACCGCGTGGGACCGCCCTCCGCCGTCAGGTCGAAGGGCTCGACGAGGGATCCCGACTCGGCGAAGAGCGCCGCCACGGCGCTAGCGTCTCGCCGCTGAAAATGCGCCAGGTAGTGACGCACGACCTCTTGGTCCGTGAGCGGGGTGGGCACCGCCGGTGCCCAGAGCGTCTTCACCTCGAGGCCGTTGCACCATTGCGAGCGCTGGACCGAGACCTCCAGGAACTCCCCGCGCATGCGCACGTCTCCAGGGCGATCTTCCTCGGACTGTCCCATGCACGCAGGCGTCGCGGGCTCGGCGATGCGCGCGACCTCGCTCATGGCCCAGGCTGCGTCCTGCCCCTGCCCCGGCCGCGCGCGCTGCATCACCGTCTGCGCGCAGGTGTCTGCGAGCTGATGATCGTACGAGAGCAAGAGACCATCCGCGTCCGCCTTCACGCGCAGGCGCGAGCGGAAGCCCCGCGACGCCAGGTCCAGAGGCCCCTCGGTGCACGACGCCTCGACCCACGTCCACTCGCTCCCCGCGACGCGTGCGTCGACCGCGCGAGTGCCGCTGATGTCGCGGGTCGCGGCGTGACTCGCGGTCATGTCGCGGGTCTCGTCGGGCAAGCCTCCCGCGGTAGCGCCGCCGCAGGCCGCGCTGAGCGACAAGGCCGAGGCGACAGCGAGGGCCTGCCGAAGAGGAGAGCGGCGGGGAAGAGGAGAGCGGCGGGGGGGCTGCGTGGACTGCATGGCGACAAACCACCCCAAAGCGAGGCGAAGGTCAAGGGGTAGTCGGAAGCGTGGGCGAAGTGGCCCTCGCGGAGGTCGGCCTCGGCGTGGGCCACGCGGGTTCTGGCGCACGTCGTGGGCACGACGCGCGGACGAGACCGTCAGCGGAAGACGCCCTCGCGTGTCGCCAACGCGTCGTTGATCATGGCCTGAATCCGCGTCCGAACCTGCCACACCTTGTCGCCGATCACGGCGTCGTCCTCGTCCGGATCCCCGCGGAAGTGCAGGCATTCGCCGAAGTGGATGTGATAGCGGGTCGGCAAGGGCGCGAGCATACCGAAGAAGAGCTGCGGGATGATCGGGAACGCCGGCATGCCCAGGAGCCTGGCCAGGGGCGCGATGTTGCCGATGGAGATGTACTGCTCCTCGGCGCCCACCACCGAGATCGGCACGATGGGCGTGTGCGTCTCCAGCGCCAGGCGCATGAAGCCCAGACCGAAGTCGGAGAGCTGGTAGCGCTTGTCGAAGGTCTTGGAGATGCCGCGGGAGCCCTCGGGGAAGACCAGCAGAGCCTCTTCCTGCTCGAGCAGGGCGCGCGCGTTGGCGGGCGAACCCAGCACCTGGCCCACCCGCGGGAAGAAGACCGAGACCAGAGGCAGCTCGGCGGTCCACTTCTCCACCATGCTGCGGGGGAAGCGCGGCGGATCCGCGTCGAGCATCATGGCCGCGCCGATCACGACGCCATCCAGGGGGATCTGTCCCGAGTGATTGGAGATCAACATCACGCGGCCCTCGGGGATGTTCTCGATGCCCGTGACCTTGGTGCGGAAGTAGCGACGGTGGAGCAGCGCGGCCACGGCCAGGGCGTAGCGCGTCGCGGCGGGATCGAAGCCGAAGGGATCGAAGCCCACCTCGTTGGGGTGGAGGCGAATGCCCTGGATACGCGTGTCGAGATCCTCGCCCGCGAAGTCCTCGGCCAAACGCACGAATGCGTCCCCTAGCCCCTCGAGCGCCGTGCGCAGCGGACCGAGCCCCGTTGGCGTCGGCGGGCGAGAAGCCAGCGGCACCATGGGCCCTGCGTGCTCTTCCATCGGGCCATGGTGCGAGATCGGCGACCTCGCGGTCAATCCGCGTGCGCGTCTCTGCCTAGAAGTTGACCACTCTGGAGAAAAGACGCGATGGGAAAGGAGTGTCCCATGTCTCGACCTTCACCGTGATGCTGGCCGCTGTGGCCCTGTGCGCGACGGCCCACGCGGATGACAGCCATCTGCGGGAAGCGGACGATGCGTCGCCTGCCGACCACGCCGACGGGCCGCACCACTTCGACTACTCGCGCTACAGCAACGGTCCTCGCCGTGTGCCCCGGCCGCGGGGAGCCTCGGAGGTGCGCGCCCGCGCCCTCGGGCTCGGCACCGAGCCTGTCGGGCATCGGCTGCTGATCGCTCCTCCGGAGGCGCGCTGGGTCCAGGCCGCGGGCGGCGATCGAGCCCCCGCCCATCTGACCTGGCCGGTCGAGAACGGTCGCTTCGGCCGCGGCTTCGGCTTCGTGCGTCACACGCGTCCCGACCTTCGACACGACGGCGTGGACATCGTCGCCGAAGAGGGCTCCGTGGTGCGCGCGGCCGCCGACGGCATCGTCGCCTACAGCGACAACGGCATCCGAGGCTACGGCAACTGCGTGATCCTGATTCACCCTGGAGGGTGGGTCACCCTCTACGCGCACAGCTTCCGCACCACGGTCCAACCCGGCTGGCGCGTGCACGCGGGCGAGCGCATCGCCTTCGTCGGCAGCACCGGCATCAGCCACGGCCCGCACGTGCACTTCGAACTGCACGTTCACGGTCGCCCGGTCGACCCGCTGCACAAGTTCGAGGGCCAGCCCTGGATCGACGCCTATCGCGCCTTGGTCGCGCGGCGCGAGCGTGGCGACGCCTTCACCCCCACGGACTATCTGACCGTGGGCCAGGACCATCAGCGGCCACCACGCGACGGCGAGCCGAGCGCGCACCACGCGGACGAAATCGCGGTAGCGCGCGCCCACGGCAGGACGTCACCGGCCAGCGAGCAAGAGGCCGCGGACGAGCAAGAGGCCGCCGACAGCGCCGTGGCGGCGCAAGAGGATGAAGACGTCGTCGCTCACGACGAGGCACCTGCCTCGGCCGACGACGCACCGCAGGGCGTCAGCGCCGCGCAGTTGCACGCGTTGCTGCGTCGCGGTGCCGACGACGCCCAACTGCAGGACGTCGCGGGCCGGCAGTTTCGCACCGTGCTCTGGCCCGCACGCGGAGGGCGCCCGATGCACGCCCCCAATTCTCGCCTGCGTATCGAGGGCGAGGCCGACTCCCCGGCGCGAGCCAGCGCGGACGGCCGCGTGATCTTCGTCGGCGAACGGCGAGGCAGCGCGGGCATCTCGCTCGCCATCCTGCACCCGAACGGCTGGATCAGCCTGTACACGGGGCTCGATGAGGCTGCCTTGGCCGCCGGCGACGACGTCCTCCGTGGCGCGTGGTTGGGCCACTTCGGCACGCGCCCCCTCTCCTTCGAGCTCTGGCAGTCGGGCCATCGCCTCGATCCCGCACCGCTGCTGGTCGGCGCTCCCACCGGGAGCTGAGCCCTCAGCGATTGGAGCCACACACGCCGGCGCGCTCGGACTGCACCAGCCGCCGATAGAGCCACACGGTGCCGCGATGGACGGGGGCGACCTGCTGCGCCGTGACCATGGCCTGAGCGAGCTGGCGCAAGGACTCGGCTGCGGCGCTCGGCCCTTGGGGCGACCTCGACAGCGTGGTCAGGGCGTGGATGGTCTGGCCGACGGTGTCGTAGGTGATGGGCCGGGGTCGCCGGTCCCTGTTCTGTTGGCATTGGTTGGGGCCGCCTCCGGGCACGGGATCGCAGCCCGGCAGCCGCAGCTGTGCGGGAGCCGCGTGGGTACGCTGCATCAGCGTCAACGCGGCGCGCAGTCCCTCACGGGTCTGGAGCGAGGGCAAGGCTCGGAAGGCCTGAGCGTGCTCCGGATCGTTCGAGGCGTCGTAGAGCCTGGGCAGCAGCGTCCGCACCCACAGATCCGCGGCGAAGCGTGCGGCGCAGGCGGAGTCTCCGCTGTCCGTGCCTGCGAGCTCGATTTGCGCCATCCGACCGCGGGCCTGAGCGGGCAGCGCGGGCGCGAGCCGGCGACGCATCTCGACCAAGAGCGGATCGCCACCGCGCACGCAATCGTCGCAGGGCGGCTGCTCGAGTTGGGGCGAGGTGTCGTAGGCGATCCAATCCCAGTCGGCGCTCGAGTGGCCACAGCCGCCGAGGTCACCGAACATCAAGGTGTCACTTCCGCCGCCCGTCAACACCTGGGGACCGCGCACGAAGAGCAGCTCGCGACCGTCCTGCCTGACCCGAATCCAGTCGTCTTTGGCCTCGACGCGGTAGACGTGAAAGCCGTCCGTGGTGGTCGCGGGCAGCATGTCCCCCACAGGGTAGCTCAGCCCCACCGACTCCGCGCCCAGGGCCAGCTTCACGATGCGTGAGCCGTCGTGGATCCACACCCCGACGCTTCCGTCACAGCCGCTGCGACCTGCGTGATTCACGCGTACGCGCGCTTCCACGGCCCAGCCTCGGCTGCGCTCGACCCGCGACCGCCAGCGGTTCCAGAGCGCGCCTCCGAAGGCCCACTCCTCGAAGCCCTCGGTCTCCACCGTCATCGCGCCGCCCCCGAAGGTCGTCGTCCCGCCCTGATAGTGCGAGAAAGTCTGCATCGCCGCCTCGGCGCCCAGGTCCACGTGCACGGGCTGAGCGGCAGCGGGCGTCGCCCACGCCTGAAGCGCGCAGAGCGTGAACGCGAGGCCGGGCAGGGACTTCATGAAGGGAAGACGCACGAGGGGGCCTTTCGCTTTCACCGCACCGAGGTTGGCTCGGAGTCGGGCGACGGCCTATGATCGTAGCTTCACTGCCCCCCTTGGGATACCCGCCCTGGAGAGTCCATGCTTCGTTTGCTTCGCGTTCTGCCTGTCTTCTTGCTTCTACCCGCCGCGGGCTGCGCCTTCTTCGACGGCGGGAACCCTCCGGACGCGGGCCCCACGCACTTCGGTGGCGTGGGCGAAGCCTGCGATTCGACCAACCCATGTCGCGTCGGACTCGGCTGCCAGGACTCGGTCTGCGGACCCAATCACTCCACGGCAGCGGGCGGGGCTTGCGAGCTGACGGGGGACTGCGTCGACGGTCTGTACTGCGCCGCCGATCGCACCTGCACGACCGCGGGTGGCGCGGCCGAGGGTGAGGGTTGCGGAACCGTGGGCGACTGCGCGACGGGGCTCGTGTGCACCATCTCGGGCCTGAGCGGCGTGTGCGCCGCGGGCGGCAGCGGCGACATCGGCGCGAGCTGCGACTCGAGCGACGGCTGCGTGGCGGGCCTCTCCTGCGCGCCTGGACCGGCCGGCGGCGCCTGCGCCAGCGCGCCCGCGGCTGCGGCCGGCACACCGACGCCTCCCGGCATCCCGCGCTGGCCCGGGGTCGACTGCGGCGAGGACGACACGGTCGCGCGCGCCTACTTCGACATCCCGCGTGGCGTGGGCCCGAACGCCGACTTCTTCCGCCTGCCCTTCCCCAACGACGTACGTCGCAGCGCCTCCGGCCTCGATCTCAGCGACTTCCCCACGCCCGCCACCGTGCTCCCCGACGACGTGATCGGGCGCTACGTCGCGGCCAGCGAGGCGGAGCTGGACGGCTTCTCAACCAACCCCACCGTGATCTTCCGCTTCTCCACCACCTACAACTGGGACAGCGTCGGCGGCAACCTGCGCTTGGTGGACATCACCCCCGGTTCGCCCAGCTTCGGCCAGGATCAGAGCCTCGCCTGGCTGACCACCGCCGGACCACTGTCGCACTACATCTGCGACAACTGGCTGGCGGTCCGCTCGGGCCACGGCGCGCCTCTGCGCCCGGGCACCACCTACGCCGTGATCATGCTCGATGGCATCAACCAGTCGGACACCGCTCACAGCAGCTTCGCGCGCTCCGCGGATCTGGACGCGATCCTGGCCGACACGCGACCCAGCGATCCCATCCTGGCCACCGCCTGGGACGCTTACGCGCCCTTGCGCGACTTCGCCGCGGGCGACGCCGCCACGGACATCGGCGCCGTGCTCAACGCGGCCGTGTTCACGACCCAATCGCTGCCGAACACCGTGCCGGAGATGCGCGACGTCGTGCGCGCGTCCACCATCGACGCCACGGACCTGACGCTCTGCGACACCGGCGTGACCTCGCCCTGCGACGACGGAACGCCCCAGCGTGCCTGCGTCAGCGCGGACGGACGCTTCGCGGAGATCCACGGTCACCTCAGCCTGCCGAACTTCCAGGAGGGCACGGCGCCCTACCAGACGACGGGAGGCGGCATCGCGCGGGCGGCCGACGGATCGCCCATGAGCACGGGCTCGATCCCGGTCTGCTTCGCGATGACCATCCCGACCAGCGCGACCATGCCCGGCAGCGGCTGGCCCCTCGCGCTCTACGCCCACGGCACGGGCGGCTCCTTCCGCAGCGGGATCCAGAAGGGCCTCGCGGGCGACTTGGCGGACGCGGGCATCGCGACTCTGGCCATCGACTTCCCCGAACACGGCCGTCGACGTGGCGACAGCACCGCGAGCCCCGACTCGCTCTTCTACAACTTCGCCAACCCCGAGGCGGCCAAGGGCAACGTGCTCGAGGGCGCCGCGGATCTCTTCTCCCAGGTCTACTGGGCCGAGCGCGCGGACATCGCGGCCGCGGACTCGCCCACGGGCGCGGAGATCCGCTTCGACTACACCCACGTCGCGCTCTTCGCCCACTCCCAGGGCGCGACGCACGCGGCCTTGGCCCTGCCCTACGAGCCCGGCATCGGCGCGGCCGTGCTGAGCGGCGAAGGCGGCGACCTCACCCAGTCGCTCTTGACCAAGAGCTCGCCCGTGAACATCGCCGCCATCCTGCCCTTCGCCCTGCTCGACGCGGACGGCGCCGGACACCTCGCGGGTGGCGACTTCCACCCCGCGCTCTCGCTCTTCCAGGGTTACTTCGACGACGCCGATCCCGTGAACTACGCGAGGACCTTGGTGCGCGATCCCGGCGGCGTGGGCCGCCACGTGTTCATGACCTACGGCCTCGGCGACACCTTCGCGACGGAGGCCACGCAGCGCGCCTTCGCCCAAGCCGGACGCCTGGCGCTGGTCGAGCCCGTGCTCACGCTCGACGCCGCAGGCAACCCGAACAGCTTCGGCCTGCCCGTCGCTCCTGCGCCACTCAACGGCAACGTGATGATCGCGGGATCGACGTTCACTGTCGGTGTGCGCCAGTACATGCCCAACGCGGGCGACGACGGACACTTCGTCGCCACCGACACGACCCAGGGCCGCGCGGACGTGATGCGCTTCTTGACCGACGCGCTCTCGGGCACGACCCCGACCATCGGCGCTCCGTAGTCCGACGCCTGTCGTTCGCGCTTCGGGTTCGGCGCCTGCTCGTCAGTCGCCGGAACCGGACGCGTCCGGCGATCGACCCTGACGATCCACCAACGCTTCGAGCTCCTCGCGGGTCACACCGAGGCGCGCCGCCACCTCGCGCGCGAGGGAGGTCTCGGCCACGCCGGGCACGAACTGGAAGGTCGGTGTGGCGTCCTGGCCGAGCTCCACACACATGAAGCACAGGCGCGGGATGGCCGCCTCCTCTTCCAGTCGACGCGCGGCGTCGAGGAAATGCGTGGTGAGCAGCACCTGCGGACGCAGGCGCGGCATCAAGGACAGGACCATCTCGAAGATGGCGATGCCCTCCGAAGGATTGGTGCCGGAGCAGATCTCGTCCAGCGCGACGAAGGAGCCCGGGCGCAAGCCTTCGAACAAGCGGCGCACGCGCATCAGCTCCGTGCCCAGGCGGCCCTCCTTCTGGTCGGCAGGCGCCTCTTCCACCAGGGAGACGAAGAGCGACGGCGCGCGTGTGAGCTTCGCCTGCGCCGCCGCCACGAAGAGCCCGGACTGGCCCATCAGCTGCGCCAGCGCCGCGGCTTGCAAGAGACGCGTCTTGCCGCCCGAGTTCGGCCCCGTGACCAACAGCACGGCGTCGTGTCCCGTCAACTCGAGGTCACACGCCTTCGGCTCCACGTCCTGAAGCCAGAGCAGCGGGTTCCACAGCGAGACCAACGTGCGCGGACCCGCCGAGCCCTCGGCCTCGGGAGGCTCCGTGAGCTCGGCCAGGCAGACGGACAACCCGGCATCGTCCGCGCGACGCGCGAAGCTGAGATTGCCGAGATAGAACTCCAGGTCCCCGACCAGCCGGAAACAGGGCAAGAGCGCGTCCTCGAGCCGCTCGAAGACCCGATCCAGCACGGCCAGGAGCACCGCGCTCTCGTTGTAGCGATAGCCTCGGAGCCAGCTGATGATGCGCGACCATGCGCGCGACACGGGCGCGTGCACGAGGGCGTTCTCGCGGTTCTCTCGCGTGCCCAAGAGCTCGAAGTCGCGCAGCTTGCCGTCCGACCCGAGCACGATGCGCAGCTCCAGGGTCGCCATGTGCGCGTCGAAGGCGAGCACCTCCTCCAACTCACCGAAGGCCACGCTCGCCCGCGTCTCGTGCGCGAACGTGTAGAGCCGCGAGAGCGCCGACTCGGCCTGCGCGAGGCCCGTGTCGAGCTCCACGAAGAAGGCCTTCACCAGAGTCAGCACCTCGACCTTGCGACGCACGGTCTCGCTGGCGCCAATGGGTTGTTCGTCGAGCAGACCGCGCAACGCGTACAGGGAGGCGTAGGCGCGCTCGAGGCAGGTGACGAGCTCGGCCCTCTCGCGCAGCTCGCGCAGGATGCCCTGCCGCAAGGAGACGTCCCGCATGTCGTCAGGGGGCAAGGAGAGCAGGCGTATCAAGCGCTGCGGACCGGGCCGAAAGCGCTCGCCCGCGACCTCGAGCGTGAAGAGCTCGTCCACGAGTTCGTGCAGGAAGAGCCCGCTGGTGAAGCCCTCGCTCTGGAAGGTCGAGGCCGCGACGGGCGCGTGCTCGGAGGCCGCCTTCAACGCGCCGCCGGCATCCCCGGACTCGAAGGCGAAGCGCAGGGAGGCGCGCAGATGCTCGACCCCGACGGAACGCAAGGGCGTGTCGTGGAGCAGGTCGGGCCAGCAGGCCTCGCCCTCGACACAGCGCTCGCCCACGCGAGGTCCAGTCTCGGCGACCGGCGTGAACTCCGTATCCTCCTCGTCGGCCGCGCGCCGCGTCGCCCGGGCATGCCTTCGTCGCCTGCGCTCGATACGGGAGTCCATGGAAGCTCGGCAGCCTACCTGCTCGCGCGCCGTCAGGACAGCCGTCGGACTCGGTGACGACCACGCACGCCAGCCGGCAGCGGCGTGTGGTGACCGGCCGCGAAGTCCCGCTGTGTTTCATGCTCGCGGTGGCTTGCCTGAGCGGGCAGCCCGCCTCGGCGCAGGAGCAGCCGGCGACCGACGACACTGAGCACGTCACGGCCGCGCCAGCGGTGAACGACACACCCTCGGTCGCCGTGGACGACTCGAGCTCGGGCGCCACTGGGGTCATCGCCTACTCGCGCATCGACCTGGCCACCGTCCAGGTGTTCGCCGTGGGCCGAGTGGACATGGTGAACGCGCACGGTCGGACGGGCCGCGAGCGAGTCATCGCCGCGCCCGTGGCCGGCCATGGCAGCGGGCTGCTGTTCGCGCGCAATGGCCTCGTGCTCACCGCGCATCACGTCGTCGAGGGCGCCCGCTATGTGGCCGTGGCCATGCCCCGAGGGGCGGCGTCCGGGCGGCCGTGCCGGTCGTGCTGGATCCGGAGCGGGACGTCGCCGTGCTCGCCATCGCGGGCGACCACGAGAACCTCGTTCCCCTCGCCCATGCGTCGCACGGGACGGTTCGCGTCCGGCAGACCGTAACGGCCATCGGCTACCCGCTCGATCCCGGGCGCGTGGACCCCCAGTCCAGTCGCGGCATCGTGTCCGGCGCGCTGAGCGACGGTAGCCTGCAGCTCGACATCGCGGTGAATCCGGGAAACAGCGGCGGCCCACTGATCGACGACGACGAGAACGTGATCGGCATGGTCGTCGCTCGCGGGCGCATGGACCGCGCCATCCAGCACCTGGGCATCGCCGTGCCCTTGGCCACGCTCCGAAGCGTCGCCGGGCGCGCGGACGAGGCCAGCGTGGCGGCGGCCCGACGACGGCTCGAGACCAACCCCGAGCAGTGGGCGGAGCTAGCGACCATCGTCGACGGCACGGTGCGCGTGGGGACCGAAGGTGTGGTCCACGGGATCATCAGCGCCGACGACGACGCGCGGATGCAGGCCCTCCTCACGGAGCTGCAGCGGATCTCGACCTCGGTGACGAACCCGAACAGCCAGCTCTTGATCGCGGCCGTGTTCTGGAACGCCAGCCAGGCGTTGCTCGAACGAGCGGGTGGAAACACGGCGTCGGGCACGTTCCTGCCGTCCAACACCCCAAAGCGACGGACCATCATGACCGTCGAGCGCCGCGCGGAGCAGCTCTGCCTCGACGCCACCACGGCGGACCACGAGCTCATGCGTCGGTCTCCCTTCGCACGCTGGCTCTTCGCCGTCGCCCTCCACGCAGGCGTCGCCCCCACACCACTGAACCCGTCTTCGCGGTGATCGGGGCAGGTGCACCACAATCCCGCGGGACGGCGCGGCTGGCGTCGCGCTCGCGGCCCCGCCTGCTCCTGTTGCGTTTCGCGCGTCCGTGGGGCAGCAAGAACGCATGAACGAGTTCGACCTCGACCGGATCGGTGGACACGCAGGTCTCGACGCCTTGCTCGACGAGGTGCTGGCGTGCGGTGAGCTGGCCCTCTCCCACCAGGGGCGCGGCGCCGGAACGCACGCCGAGAAGAAGCCCGACATGAGCCCCGTGACCGAGGCGGATCGCGCCGTGGAGGCGCGCCTGCGCACGCATCTGATGATGCGCTATCCGCGCGCGGGATTCTTCGGTGAGGAGAGCGGCGAGCAAGATGGCGCGGACGGCCTGCGCTTCATCGTGGATCCCATCGACGGCACACGCGCCTTCATCCGCGGGCTGTCGACCTGGTCCATCCTCTTGGGGCTGGAGGCCGAAGGCGAGCCGGTGCTGGGCGTGGCCCTGATGCCTGCACGAAGGGAGCTCTTCGTGGGCGTGAAGGGTCGGGGCGCTCACCTGAACGGTCGGCCTCTGCACGTGTCGAAGATCGAGCGCCTGGAGGACAGCCTGCTCTGCCACGGCGGGCTCTCGCAGTTCACCGCTGGAGGATGCCTGCCGATCTTGCCCAAGCTCGCCAGCGCGACCTACACGCAGCGTGGCTTCGCGGACTTCGAGAACTACCGGCAGCTGCTCCTGGGCCACGCGGACGCGGTGGTGGATCCCGACATCAAGGCCTACGACGTCGCGCCCGCGGCCGTGCTCGTGCGCGAAGCGGGCGGTCGCTTCAGCTCCTTCACGGGCGAAGAGACGATCCACGGCGGCTCCGCGCTCGCCAGCAACGGCCTCGTCCACGACGAGCTGGTCGCGCTCTGCGGAGGCGCGTGAGGCGCGAGCGGGCGCTCGCATCCCTCGGTGTGGTGGCGGCGCTCGTAGGGCTCCTGGGCCTGCCAACGACCATGTTCTCCTACACGGGCGCCCGCGCCCGCTGGAGAGTCATGGCCGATGCTCGAGGGACCGCGAGCTACGACCCTACCGCGAGCGATCGCGCGTACGAGCGCGCCGAACGCGCTCTCGACAACGTACGACGCCTGAGCCACACGCTCGGCTTGGGCGTCCTCCTGCTTCTGACGACTGCGTTGGGTCGAGCGCGAGTGCGTACCCCTCCCCTGCCGCTCGACTCCGCGGTGTCACCCGCCCGCGCATTGAGCGTGGTCTGGCTCGACATGGTCTTCTGCCTCGCCCTGCTGCTGGCTACCCACGGCTCGATGCTGCACGGCGCCCGCCTGAGCGGGGCCGTATTGGATTCGCTCAGGCCTTGGCTCCTGGCGACCCTGCTGACCGCGCCAGTGGCAGCCGGATTCACGCTTGCGGGCTTCGCGCTCAGCGTGCGCCTGTGCGACGCGTCAGGTCACATCCCAAGTCCCCTGCGTGCCTTGGCCACCCTGCCGCTCCTGCCCCTGACATGGCTCAGCGCCATCGTGGGTCTGCCCGTGCATCTGCTGCTCCTGGCGCTGCGCCGACATCCCGGAGCCGCAGGCGTCACGCCCCATACGGCGCTGGCCGGCCTGCACACAATCCGCTGGCGCCGGACGCCGCGCGCGGCATAGTCTCGCTCGTCATGACCGATGCCCACGAGAACCACGATTCCGCGCTCCCCGAGGTCCACGACGAAGCTGGCAACACGCCGATGTGGGTGCCCATCCTCGGTCTCGTGCTGCTCGCTCTGCTGGGCTTGATGTCGGTGCTTCACCCCACCGAGCAGGTGATCACCGTCCAAGAGGTCGCGGCTCCCGCGGATGCGCCCACGGACGCGCCCACGGACGCGCCTGTGCCGACTGCACCGGCGGCGCACGAGTAGCCGACCCTCGGAGCCACGAGCGGCCAACCTGGCTCGCCCGCGCCCTGCGTCGACGAAGTCAGAGTCACGGCATGTGGGGGCTGTAGTGAACCCACAAGCTGTCGCGGTCGAAGGCGGGGACGCGCGTGCTGTCGGTGGCCGCGGTGACGCAGGCTCGATGCGCGGCCGTGCTGTCGGAGCGATAGATGGACTCCACCGCGCCCGTGCGCGCGAAGGACACCCTCAGGTCCACGGGCTCGCCACAGCGTCGAAGCGCGGGCAGGACAGCATCGAGGGCAGCCGTCATCGCCGCCGTCACGGGCTCTGCGTCGAGCTCGGCCGAGGGCGGATTCGCGCCCGCCTCTGCCGACAGCCAGCGCCGCCAGCGCTCCGCCCCCGCGGCCCGCCGCTCGGGCGAGGCGTCGTAGGCGTAGTCGACCGCGACCAGCGCAGCTCGGGAACGCTCCTCGTGGATCTGATCGCCGAAGCCCCAACCCGCGTGCCAGCCGTAGCGCACGAACGCAACGCCCTCGAAGACGCGCTGCGCGTGCATGCGCGTGTCGGGCTCCGGGGCTTCGAGCGCGTCGCGCACAGCACACGCGCCTGGTAGGCCCGCCGCGATCAGCGCCAGCACGGAGGGTGTGATGTCGCTGTGCAGCTCGTCGTAGTCGTCATCGAGGTGCCTCACGAGCTGCTGGATCTCAGCGCTCGGCGGCGCACAGACTTCGCCAGCGGCGGCGAGCGCGGCATCCGCCTCGACATGCTCCGCTCCCTGCGGCTCCGGTGTGGCTGGCTCGGTGACCCGGGTGGCCTCCGATCCATGCGCGGCCCCACAGGCCGACGTGCAAAGCCCGAGCGCGAGGCAGGAGAGGCGGAGGGCGTGCGAACGCCGAGGAAGACGCGAAGGATGGATCATGCTCCCCCTCGTACGTCACGCATTCGAAGAACCTTCCTTGCTCGAAGGGTCCCTCGCCGCATTCTCTTCGTTGCTGACGAGGAGCGGGCCGTCGTCGGGGCGCGTGAGCACGGTCCGAAGCGACTCGAGGAGTGCTCCTGCTCGCGCGCCAGGAGCAACTGGGCGCCCTCGACCCTCACCCGCGTCTTCGACCCTCCGTCGATCAACCAGAAGTCCACGCACTGCGGCTCGTCCACCAACGTCTTCGCAGCGCCAGAACCGTAGCTGCCGATGGCCTGGTAGACCCCGACGCGCCAGCAAGCGCAGGCGCGACCCGAGACCGGAGCGTGCAGCAGAGAATCGACACCCACACCCACGCCGACCCGACCCACGATGCGAACCAACGCCCTGGGCTTCACGTCCTCGGCGTGGCGACGCTGCGCTGCGCTGCCCGGATCGCTCGACGCAGGCGCTGCTCCGGAGCGGACCACCCGGCGTAGAACATCCACAGCGGGACACCGACGAGCAGCGCGCCGGTGAGCCCCCCGAGGATGTCGATCACGCTCTCCATGCGGGCGATGCTAGAGCACGGATCAATAGGAGGGGAAGTCACCAGTACCCGGCGTAGTTGTAGTGGCGTGCGTCGGTCGGCGTGATCGTGAGGCAGGCGGTATCGAATGCGTGTCGAAGATCGCGGATGGTCTGAGCCATGGCCTCGAGGACGTG
>JAACVI010000093.1 GCA_009992505.1 Myxococcales bacterium | reverse complement strand
CGCGGCTCTGACGGACCTGTACCGTCGCGCCGAGAAGTGGAACGCGCTGGTCGAGGTCATGCGCGCCGAGATCGACGCCCTCGGCGACGACGAGGCGGAGCGCAAGGTGGTGCTGCTGCGCGAGCTCGTCCCGATCTACCGTGATCATCTCGCGCTCGAGACGATGGTCGTCCACACCTACAACGCCATCCTCGAGCTCGCTCCCGACGACCTCTCGGCCCTGGCCGTGCTCGGCGAGACATACGAGGCGATGGGTCGCCACAACGATCTGATCCAGGTGTTGATGCGTCGCGCCGACGCGACCGAGGACACCGCCGAGAAGGTCGAGTTGCTCGAGCGCGTCGCCCACATCTGGCTGGAGCGATTCGCCAACTACAACCAGGCGACGAAGCCCCTCGAGGCGATCCTCGAGGTGCAGCCGGACAACCTGAACGCGCTGGCTCAGCTGCGCACGATCTACAGCAAGAAGCGCGCGTACCAGCCGCTCTATGGCGTGCTCGAGAAGGAGCTCGCCCTGGCCACGGATCCGGCCGCCGCGCTGGAGTTGAAGGTGGAGTTGGCCCGGCTCGCGGGCGACAGGCTCCATCGCCAAGCCGACGCGATCGCGCTCTGGGCCGAGATCGTCGACGAGGCGCCCGAGACGGAAGGCGCCCTCGCGTCCCTCGAGAAGCTCGCCGAACGCGAGAAGGACTGGCCCAGCCTGGCTCGCGCGCTCGAGGTCCGCGTGAAGGACGAGGCGGATCCCAAGGAGCGCGTGCGCGAATTGACCAAGCTCGGCGGCATCTACGCCGAGCAGCTCGACGCGCCCGAGCGTGCGGCCTCGGCCTTCCAGCGCATCCTGGCGGTGGATCCGAAGAACGGTCGCGCCATGCGCACCCTGCGCGAAGCCTACGTCGCCGCCGGGGACTTCGCCTCGCTGGAGGCGCTCTACGCCGAGCGCGACGATTGGGAGGGGCTGGTCGACGTGCTCGGGACGGCGGCCGAGCGAACGGAGGACAACGCGCTCAAGGTGCAGCTGTCCTTCCGTGCCGCCGACATCTACCGCGAGCGCATCGGAGAAGCCCATCGGGCGTTCCGGAACTACGAACGCATCCTCTCGGTCGAGCCCAAGAACCAGGACGCGACGCGAGCCCTGATCCCGATCTACGAACGCGACGAGAAGTGGTCGCGATTGGTCGGATTGTACGAGGTCCTCCTTGCCGGTCAGACCGAAGACACGCCGATGGCAGAGCGGCTCGAACATCTCTACCGTTTGAGCGATCTCTGTCTCACGCGTCTGGGCGACGCGGGTGCGGCCTTTGGTTGGGCTCGCAGCGCCTACGCGATCGCACCGACGGATCCGACAGTGCTCGCGCGGCTCGAGGCTGTCGCCGCGCAGGCGGGTGCGTGGGAGCCCTTCATGCAGGTGCTGCGTGGTCGCGTGGACGCCACCGAGGATGACGAAGAGCGCACGAGCCTGCGCCGACGCATGGCCACGGTGGCCGCCGACAGGCTCGGCAAGCCCGCCGAAGCCGCCGCCCAGCTCGAGGCCATCCTCATCCAGTCTCCGGGGGACGCGGAGACCGCGCGCTCGCTCGCGGGCATCTATCGCTCCGAGGGCCAGTTCGAGCCGCTCTCGACATTGCTCTCACGCCAGCTCGAACAATCGAAGGATCGCGACACGCGTCGGGCGCTCCTGCGCGAACTCTCCGAGCTGCGCGAGTCGATGCTCGCCGATCCCGACGGTGCGGCCGACGCCTATCGCGCTCTGCTGCAGCTCGACTCGACGGACTCGGAGGCGCTCTCGGCGCTCGACCGCTTGGCGCGTGAAGCCGGCCGCTGGGACGAGCTCGGGAGCGTGCTCCGCCGACGCGTGGAGCTCGCGTCCGGGAGTGAGGCCGTGGCCCTGCGGTTGGGCCTCGCCGACGTGCTCGCCACGCGGCTCGAGGACGGAGTGGGCGCGGAGGCTTGCTACGCGGCGTTGCTCGAAGCGGAGCCGGCGAACGCGGAGGCAGCCGCAGGACTGGAAGGGCTGCGCGCGGCGGATCCGAGTCGCGCCGACGCGATCGGACGCATCCTCGAGCCCGCCTACGAAGCGCGCCTCGAGTACGGGAAGCTCTCGGAGTTGCTCGCAGCTCGACTGCTCGCGACCACGGACGAAGAGGAGAAGCGCGATCTCAACCTGCGCCTGGCGGACCTCGCCGCCACCGAGCTTGGCGATCCCGCGGCCGCCTACGCGGCGCTGGAGTCGGCCTTCTTGGATCGACCGGAGGACGACAGCATCTGGGGGCGCCTGTCGATCGCGGCGGACGCGGCCGAGATGCACCAGGCGCTGGCCACGGCCTTTGCGACCGCGATCGAGGCCGGCGATCTGTCGGACCGCATGCGAGCCGAGCTCGCGCGTCGCCTGGCCGAGATCTACGACGTCGTGCTCGGCAAGAGCGCCGCGGCGGAGCCCTACCACAAGATCGCGCTGGCCGCGGACCCGCTGGATGAGCGCGCCTTCCTCGCGTTGAAGGAGCTCTACACCGAGGGCGAGCGCTGGGACGAGCTGCAGCTGCTCTACCGCAACCGCATCGCCGAGACCTTGGACGGCGACCAGAAGCTCGACCTGTTGCTGCAGGTCTGCTTCCTGTTCGAGGAGCTGCTCGACGATCCTGAGCTGGCCATCCGCTCGTATCAGGATGTGCTCCAGCTCGATCCCGAGCACGCGGCGAGTCGGCGCGCTCTGGACCGGCTGTATCGCCGGACACAGCGCTTCCGTGACCTGGTGGCGCTGATGGGGCAAGAGCTCGAGCGCGTCGAGGGCCAGGACGCCCTCGAGATCACGTTCGCGCTGGGCGAGATCTACGAGCAGCGTCTCGCGGATCCGAGGCAGGCGGTGGACTGCTACGAGCGTGTGCTCGAGACCAACCCGACCCATCTTCGCTCCCAGGAGGCGCTCGAGCGTCTCTCGTCCGAGCCCAGCCAACGGCAGCGCATCGCCTCCATCCTCGAGCCCTTGTACGACGGGCAGGGGGCGTGGGCGGAGCTCTCGCGCATGCTCGAGATCCAGCTCGAGGACGTCTCGGACGTGGGTACCCGTGTGGGTCTGTCGATGCGCATCGCGCGCTTGCGCGAGGATCGACTGCACGACCTCGATGGGGCGTTCGCCGCCGTGGCCAGCGCCCTCACAGGGGATCCGGCGGATCCCGGACCGCGCGAAGAGCTGGCCCGGCTGGCCGCCATTCGCGACAGTCAGCGCGAGCGCGCCGAGGTCCTGGAGCGCGCGGTGAAGTCCGTCGAAGACTCGCCCTACGTCGCCGCGGAGCTCTTGCTCGAGCTGGCGCGCGTGTGGGACGACTCGGTGGGCGACGCGGCCAAGGCCGAGAGCGCCTACACCCGCTTGATCGCGGTCGATCCCGACAACGCGGAGCCCGTGGTCGCGGCGTCCCGTGCCCTCGAACGGTTGCATCTCGCCGCGGAGCGCTATGACGCGCTGGCGGACGACCTCGAACGACAAGCGCGCTTCGAGCCGGAGCCCGAGGCGCGCGGTGGACTCTTGCTGCGGCTCGCGGAGCTGTACGAGAGCACGCTCGACGACATCGATCACGCCATCGCGGCGCATCGCCGCCGGCTGGATGACGACCCGACGGACGTCGCCGCGCTGACGGCCCTCGAGCGCCTCTACACGCGAGGCGAGCAGTGGCAGAAGCTGATCGGCGTGCTGTCGTCCATGGAGCAAGCCTCGGACGAAGTGGACGAACAGCGTCGACTTTGCCGACGAGTCGGCACCGTCTTCGAGCAGCGCCTGGGCGACGTCGAGAACGCCATCGTCGCCTACAACGAGGTACTGGGGCGCTTTGGCGCGGACGCCGAGACCCTCGACGCGTTGGGGCGCCTCTATCGCAAGAGCGAGCGCTGGTACGATCTCCTGGAGGTCCTCGAGACCCGCATCGAGCAGACGGAAGAGGCCGACGAAGCGGCCGAGCTGCGCTTCTCCGCCGCCGAGCTGATGCGCCTGCACACGGGTGACGTCGAGCGCGCGATCGAGACCTACGGCGAAGTGCTGGCGGTGCGCATGGATCACACCGGCGCGGTCAACGCGCTCGAGGAGATCCTCACGGAGCCCGACGGCGAGTTCCGCTCCGCCGCCGCCCGCGTGCTGGTGCCGCTGTACGAAGGTCGGACCGCGTGGAGCGAGCTCATCGACGCGCTCGAGGTCCAGGCCGAGGGTCAGGATACGGTCGAGCGCCTCAACGCCCTGCGTCGCGCCGCCGAGGTGGCCGAGATGGGTCTGGAGGACAGCGCTCGGGCCTTCGAGCTTCTGGGCGAGGCGTTGCCCTCGGCCATGGGCGAGCCCGACCTGGCGACGCTGCTCGCCGACTATCGGCGCTTGGCGCAGCTGTCGGAGAAGCACGCCGCCTACGTGGCGCGGCTGCGCGAGATCTGCCCTGGGATCTACGACGCGGACGTCCAGACCGAGGTCCTGATGGGCCTGGCCGAGGTCTCGCGCGATCGCCTGGAGGATCCGGCGGCGGCGCGTGAATTCCTGGAGAAGGTGCTCGAGACGCGTCCCGATCATCGTCCCGCCCTCGACGCCCTCGAAGCGCTTCACACGGCGAGCGGAGACTACGCCGCCTTGCTTCGCGTGCTTCGCCGCCAAGGAGAGATCAGCGACTCCGCCCAGGAGCGCGCCAACCTCTTGATGCGCCAGGCGGAGATCTGCGAGCAGCACACGGACTCGCCTCGCGAGGCGATCGAGGCGCTGGAAGAGGTGCTCGTGGACGGACCGCGCGCGGACGCCTACGTGGCCCTCGCGCGCCTCTACACCAAGACCGAGCAGTGGACCGAACTCGCCGCACTCTACGAGCGGCAACTCGACGAGCTCGGGTCCCAGGGAGGCGGCGACGAGGCCGCGCTGCGCTACGCCCTGGGCCGACTGCGCGTCGAGCACCTCGACGACGCCTACGCCGCCGTGGACGATTTCCGTGCGGCGTTGGCGCGCGATCCCGGTCACGCCGAGAGCATCGCGGCGCTGCAGGAGTTGATGGCGACGGACGAGCATCGCGGCGCAGCGGCCGAGATCCTCGAAGGCGTCTTCCTGGCGAAGATGGACTGGCCCAACGTCACCGGCGCGCTCGAGGCGCGGCTTCTGGCCGAGACCTCGCTCGACGGGCGCAAGCTGCTCTTGCAGAGGCTGGGTGAGATCCACGAGGACTACCTCGAGGATCTGGAAGGGGCGCTCGAGACCTATGCTCGGCTCTTCCACGAGGACCCGCGCGATCCCGATGTCTGGGAGACGCTCTCCCGCCTCGCGCGTGTGCTCGACCGTTGGGTCCGGCTGGCGGACATCTATGCCGCCGCGCTCGGGGAGATCGGCGTGGACGATCCGGAGACGGCGAAGCTCGCCTTCACGGCGGCGCGCCTGTTCGACGAGAAGGGCGGCGATCCGCGGCGAGCGGCTCCCCTCTACCGGAGCGTGCTCTCCTTCGATCCCACCGACACGGCCGCCTTCGACGCATTGCGCGAGGTGCTCGAACGCACGAATCAATGGGACGCTCTGCTCGCGCTCTATCGAGAGCGCGCTCAGGTCGCGGAGTCGGATACGGAGCGCGGCGCCCTGCTCCGTCGTGCGGCGCAGCTGCAGGAGGAGCGCCTGGGCGACGCCGAGGGTGCCATCGACACTTGGCGCGAAGCGCTCGAGGTGGAGCCGAGCTCGCGCGAGGCCGCCGAGGCCCGAGGTCGCTTGTTGGCGGCGGCGGAGCGTTGGGAGGAGCTCGCCGAGCACCTCGCCATCCGCGTGGACGAGACGGAGAGCCAAATCGAGGTGCTCGGTCTCAAGTTCACGCTCGCGGAGTTGATGGCCACACGGCTCGCGGACGAGTCCGGCGCCATCGATCTGCTCGAAGAGATCGTGCAAGCCGATCCCGATCACGCCCAGGCCATCGAGCTGCTCGAGAAGCTCGTGGTCGGCGAGGATCATCGGCTGCGCATCACGCGCCTGCTCGAACCGCTCTATCGCGCCGCCGATCAATGGCGGAAGCTCGTCGCCGTGCTCGAGGCACAGGCGGAGCTGGCTTCGGATCCGGCCGAGCGCGCCCAGCTCCTGGCGGAGGTCGGGCGCATGCACGAGGAGCGCGGCTCGGACCCCGAGCGCGCCCTGGATGCCTACTCGCGAGCCTTCGTCGCCGAGCCGCACGACGAGGTCGTGCGAGGCGAGATCGATCGCCTGGCCGCCTCCCTCGAAGCCTGGGATGGCTGGATTCGTACCTACGAAGAGGCCCTCGCGGGGCTCGACGATCCGTCGCTCGGAGCGGCGCTGCTCTCGGCCATGGCGCGCGTGCACGACGAACATCGGGGCGATCCGCGCGCGGCGATCACGACCTACGAGCGCCTGGTGGAGCTCGATCCCGACGACACCAGCGGGCTCGACATGCTCGATGCGCTGCACACCATGGTCGGCGATTGGCGTGGCCTGGTGGACGTCTTGCGTCGCAAGACCGAGCGCTGCTTCGACCCCACGGAGCGGGCCGAGCTGCTGCGCAGAGCCGGGTCCGTGCTCGAGGAGCTCTTGGGTGACCCCGAGGCCGCGGTCGAGACCTACCGTCGCGCCACGGAGGAGGACGACACCGACGCCATCGCCTACGAGGCGCTCGACCGGCTCTACTCCGAGCAAGGTCGCCGCGAGGAGCTGGCCGAGGTGCTCGGTCGGCGCATCGAGGTCGAGGAGGACGTCGACACGCAGGTGGAGGTCGGTCTGCGCCTGGCCGCGTTGCTCGAGACGCAGCTCGGTCGTCCGCACGACGCCATCGACGCGCTCACCCAGGTGCTCGCGCGCTCGCCCGGTAGGCCGGAAGCGGTCGAGGGCCTCGGGCGGCTGTACGAGCGCCAGGCGATGTGGCCCGAACTGCTCGAGAACCTGGAGTTCTCGGCGGGCATGGCGGAGACGGTCGCCGGACGCGTGGGCTTCATGCATCGCATGGGCGAGCTGCTCGAGCGCGATCTGGACGACGTGCCGGAGGCCATCGAGCGCTACCGCCAAGCTCTGGAACTCGACAGTCACTTCGAGCCGGCGGTCGCGGCCCTGATTCGCATCAGTCAGCTCGAGGACTACCGAGAGTCCGTCTCGGACATCCTCGAGCCGCTCGTGCTCGTGCAGGAGCGCTGGGACGATCTCGCGGGCTTGGTGCAACGTCGCGCCGAGTCGACCACGGATCCGCTCAAACGCGCCGCACAGCTCAAGCGCCTGGCGCAGATCCGCGAAGACGGCTGCCAGGACGATCGCGCCGCCTTCCAGGCGCTGCTCCGAGCCTTGGCCGAAGACGCCTCGGACGAAGAGATCCTGGTGGGCCTCGCGCGCCTCGCCAACGCCCTCGACGCGCAGTCGGAGCTTGCCGACGCGCTCCACACCCGCGCCACCTCGTGCATGGATCCGATGGTCTCGCGCAGCCTCTACATGCGCCTGGCGGAGCTCGCGGAAGAGAAGCTCGCGGACCCTGCCCGTGCCATCGAGGCCTACGTGCGCGCCGCTGAACAGGTGGGCGACGACGAGGAGATCCTCGCCGCCCTCGACCGACTCTACGCGACCGCCCAGAGCTATTCGGAGCTGGCGGAGGTGCTCGAACGGCGCATTCAGCTCAGCACGGATCCGAGCATGGGCAGCGAGCTGACCATCCGCTTGGGCCGGCTGAGGCAGGAGCACTTCCAGGATCTGCGCGGGGCCTTCGCCGCGTTCCAGGAGGTGCTCGAACGCGATCCCAACGATCTGCGCGCTCTGAGCGCGCTCGAAGGGCTGACCGCCAGTCCCGAGCTGGCGCTGGAAGTGGTCGAGGTGCTCGACCGCGCCTATCGCGACGTGGGCGCCGCCGACAAGGTCGTGGGGCTCTACGACGTGCGCATCGAGATGGCCGAGAGCGATGGCGAGCGCGTGCACCTGCTACGCGAAGCCGCCGCCCTCTGGGAGCGCGAGATCGGGGATCTCGGCAAGGCGTTGGCCTGCTTGCGCAAGGCCTTCTCGGAGGATCCCCGCGAGACGGATCTGCTGGACGAGCTCGAGCGCCTGGCCGAGGCCTCGGGCGAATGGGAGTCCCTGCGCGGACTGGTGAAGGAAGCGGGCGCCCGCAGCGAGGTCGACCGTGATCTTCGCCGCGATCTGAACATGCGCGCGGCTGGATGGTATCGCGATAGGCTCGCGGACGCGGCCGCCGCGGAGGCTTGCCTACGCGAGGCCATCGAAGCCGACCCCGATGCGTCGGCGGGTCACGAGGCCCTGGTGGACCTGCTCGCCGCGGCTGGCCGGGAGGCCGAGCTGCTCGCGGCGCAGCGCGCCTGGGCGGCGGTGGAGATCGATCCCGAGACCAAGAAGGCGCGCCTCTTGGCGGCGGCGCGTCTGGCCGAGTCTGCCCTGGGCGACGTGCACGCGGCGGCCGAGTGTCTCGACGGGGCGCTCGCCGTGGATCCCCAGGATCCCTACGCGCTCGAGGAGCTCGCTCGGCTGCGGGAAGGCCAAGGTCGCTTCTCCGAAGTGGCCGAGCTGCTCACTCGCCGCATCGAGGTCGAGGACTCGGCGGACGAACGCGTCGCGCTGCTGCGACGCCTCGCCGACCTCTATCGCGGGCCGCTGGGCGACGTTGCCACCGCCATCGCGACCTACCTCGACGTGCTGGAAGCGGAGCCGGGTGACGCCTCCGCGCAAGACGCCCTCGAACAGCTGTACGAGGACGCCGAGCGCTGGGAGGATCTGCGCGAGTTGCTCGAGACACGCCTGGCAGAGTCGTCCCAGGACGACGTGCGCATCGCGCTCCGAGTGCGCCTCGCCTCGCTCTCCGAGAAGGCCTTCGGGCGTCCCGAAGAGGCGCTGCATCAACTCCAGGAGATCCTCAGCCTCGACCCGACCCACGTGGAAGCCCAGGACGAACTGCTGCGGCTGCTGAGCGCGCTTCAGCGCTGGGACGACCTGGCGGAGACCCTCTCCGCGCGCGCGGAGCGCGAACCCGATCAGGCGATGACCTACCTCGCGCGCCTGGCCGAGCTGCACCTGACGCGCCGCAAGGACGCCGCCGCGGCCCGCGCCACCTACGAGCGCATCCTGACCCTCGAGGCCGATCATCGGCCCACTCTGGAGGCCCTGCTCGCGCTCCACCGCGAGGCGGCCGATGCCAGCGCGGAGGCCGACGTGCTCGAACGTCTGCTCGCGCTGCAGACGGGTGACGAGGCGGTGCAGACCGCCCTGACGCTCGCGCAGGTGGCTGAAGAGAAGCTGAAAGACCCGGCTCGGGCCGAGGCGGCGCTGCTGCGCGCGCACGGGCTCGAAGGGTCGGCTTCGACCGGTGGCGCGTCGCAGACGGGGGCGCTGCTCCTGGCGCACTACGAACGCCACGGCGAGAAGCGCAAGCTGGCCGAGTTGCTCGCGGCGGGCGTCGAGAGCGCACTGGAGGTCGCCGACAAGGTCGAGTTGCTGAAGCGCGTCAGCCACCTCTACTCGAACAGCCTCGAGGATCCGGCGACCGCGGCCCACTACCTCGAGCAAGCAGCGAGCTTGCAAGAGGGCGACCGCGAGATCCTCCTTCCCCTCTGCGATCTGTACATCGCCGCGGGGCGCCAGGCCGACGCGGTGCCCGTGCTCGAGCAGATCATCGAGTCCTTCGGAGGTCGCCGCCACAAGGAGTTGGCGCAGTACCATCACCGCCTCGGCCGAGCCCTCGAGGGCATGGGCGACGCGGACGGCGCGATGAAGCACCTCGAGGCGGCCTTCCGCATCGACCTCACGAGTGTGCCCATTCTGCGCGACCTCGGCCGCATCAGACACGAGCGGGGTGACTTCGCGGGCGCACAGAAGACCTTCCGCGCGCTGTTGCTGCAGAAGCTGAAGCCCGAGGACGGCATCACCAAGGCGGACGTCTACTACTACCTCGGTGACATCGCGGCGAGCGAGGGCGACCCGCGCAAGGCGCGCTCCATGCTCGAGCGCGCCGTCGCCGAGGACCGCGATCACGCGCTGGCAGCGGCGAAGCTGGCGGAGCTCTCGGGCGGATGAGCCACATCGTCTGGCTCGATGGGCAGCAGGTGGCTCCCAGCCAGGCAAGCGTCTCGGTCTTCGACCGCGGTTTTCTCTACGGTGACGGCGTGTTCGAGGTGATGCGCACCTACGGGGGGCGCGTCTTCGCCATGTCGCTGCACATGGAGCGGCTGGGTCGCTCCGCCGAGCGCGTGGGCATCGCCTTGCCCGTCCCTCTGGCCCAGCTCGAACGCGAGGTGCTCGAGGCGCTCGCGGCGTCCGAGGCCGACGAGGTCAAGATTCGCCTCGTCGTGACCCGCGGTGAGGGCCCGCTCTCCCTCGATCCGACCACCGCGGGGAAGGCCACACGGCTGGTCATCGTCACGCCCCTGGCCGGCCAGCCTGCCGAGCTCTACCGCGATGGGGTCGAGGTCGCGCTGCTGCCCGGAGGTGCGCTCCCGGGTAGCCCGGCGGCCGGCGCGAAGGCGGGCAACTACCTGGCCAACCTGCTCGCGGCCCACGAGGCGACGCAGCGTGGCGCCTACGAGGCCATCCTGGTGGGTCCCGCCGGCGAGCTGCGCGAAGGGGCGACGTCCAATGTCTTCGTTGTGCGCGGGGGCCAGGTTGTCACGCCGCGACCGGAGTCGGGCATCCTGGCGGGCGTCACGCGGGCGGGGGTCTTCGAGGCCGCTCGACGCTCGGGGATCGCCATCCTCGAGGACGTCCTCTTCGCCTCCGATGCCTACGCCGCGGAGGAGTTTTTCCTGACCTCGAGTCTGCGCGAGGTCGTCCCCGTGGTCCGCGCCGACGGTCTGACGCTCGCTGACGGTCGCCCCGGTCCGATCACCCGCCGCCTGCACGAGGCCTTCCGGCAGCTGGTCCAGGGAGGTGGTTTCGGCACCGAAGACAGCCATTCTGGACCACCTGGCGATTGACGCTCGGGCGCTTACGGGCTAGGAACGCTCCCCCATGGCTCGCCGAGTTCGCTCGGCCATCGTCCGCGACAGCGGGTGGGCATGGGACAACTCAGTCTCCATCCTCGGAGTGCATCATGTTCGGCAACAGCTCGACCAAAGTTCAGCGCCTCAACAAGCGTCGCAAGGCGGGGCAGGATCGTAAGAAGAAGCTCGCGAAGAAGGGCAGCACGCCCGCCTTCCCG
>JAACVI010000392.1 GCA_009992505.1 Myxococcales bacterium | reverse complement strand
CTGGCGGACGCCTCCGCAGCGGCCCAACACCGCCAATCCGTGCCCCGAGGACGACCCTCTAGTCGTGACCCAGACGGCGCCCTGCCAGCGGCGCAGACGCAATCGGCTCACCCTGGGACTTGGGTTTGCCCTGGGACTGGGGTTTGCCCTCGGGCGTGCGCTCCCCCAAACGCACCTGGGACCCGTCCGCTGGAACGCTTCCGAGCCTGGGCCCGAGGTGCCAACCGACGCGCTCGGTCATGCCGACGACTTCACGCTGTGCGCTTCGCCATGCAAGAGACTGCAGGGTCGATCCGGGCGCTCGTGTGATTTCATCCTTGGGCCCCTGGGCGGCATCCTCTATCCTCTGCGCCGCCTCCCGAGGACGCAATGACCGCCAGCAAGAAGACGAAGTCGACGACCGCCAAGAAGGCCTCCACGAAGGTGACGGCGCCCGCCAAGCATAGCGACGCAGAGATGGATCCCGCCGCGGAGACCCACGCGGACTCCAGGAAGCCCAGCACCGCCGAACTCGCCGCGGATGCACTGCTCGCGGACGAAGACGCTCCACGTCGCGTCGCAGAGCTAGGGTCGCAGATGCTCGACAGTCGAGCCGGCCGAGCCACCCAGGCGGCCCGGATCTTGGGCGAAGTGTGTCTGAAGAAGCCCGAGCTCCTGACCTCCATCGTGGACAAGCTCGTCGCCGGTGTCTGCTCGAAGCAGAAGCGGGTGGTGCAGACGTCTGCGGACGCGTTGCCCTTGCTGTCGCGCATCTCGCCCGCCCGTGTCGCAAAGCATCTGCCGCGCCTCAACGAGGCCTTTGATGAGACGAACGCGATAGGCAAGGACGGCCTCGTGCGGACCTTCGCGGGGCTGTGCACGGCATCTGTGGCGTATCAGGCGCGCCTCGAGCCCGTGCTGACCAAAGCGCTCGAACAGGCCGACGGGAAGACACTCTTGAATTGGTCCCAAGTCGTACTGCCCGCGCTCAAGGGCGAGCCGCACGCGCGAGCGAGGGAGGTCGTCGAACAGCGCCTCTACCGTATTCCGCGCTCCTCGGCGCAGAAGATCGCCGACTTCCTCGGGATACGTCTACGCGCCAGCGTTCGCGGCTGAAAGGACGCTTGGCGCACTGCTCCGAGCGCCCTCCAAGTGAAGACGGCTGGAAAAGTCCACGGGATTCGATTATCTCGACCTCCATGGATGCTAGCAATCGCCTTTCGACACTTCTCCTTGTCCTCTCCACCGTGATCTCGGGCTGCACGCCAGCGAACACGGCGACGACGGGTCCCGCCCCTGCAGTGCCCAGCGCTGACGACGGCGCGTCGGTCACGCAGGAGTTACCCAGTGAACTCCTGACGACCCTGGGCAGCAGCCCCGCGATATTCACCGGCTCGGAGCCACAGGCGCCCGCCGTGGGTTACATCACGGGCGGCGTGCATGTGGAGATCACGGGCCCCGCCGTGGGAGACCGCGCGCCGATTCGCATCGACGGTCCGATGGCCATCCGAGGCTGGCTGAGCACCTCGCGGCTCGGCATGCGCGTGATCCACAGGGGCCGTGTCGACGACACGTCGACGTACGTGGGCCCTGGTGATCTGGTCCGGCTGCTCGGCTCGGATGCCGATGGCCACATCCGCATCGAGGTCCGACCGCGACTCAGCTCGGGCGCCGAACTCGGTCCTTTCCAGGGTGTGTTTCCGGCCAGCGGACTTTCCCTCGATGACGCCCCTGCCGACGCGGAGGCGCCAAGTGTCGGCACTCCGGCCAGCCTGCCTGCAGCCCAAGCGGTGCAGATCTTCGACCGGCCCGGCGGCGAGGTCGTGGCCACCGTTCCAGCGGCGACGCCGCCCGAGGTCGTCGTCGTGCTGCGAGATCGCGGTGAGTGGAAGGGTGTGCGGGTCGGCGTCGGTCCGTACGTCGTGGGCTACGTCAATGTACCCCTCAGGCCCGCGGACGCCGCGCCCAGCGCTCCCACCACGCCACTGACTCCCGCAGGCGCCGTCCCCGCACGAATCGCGGCGGAGCAAAACCACCCCCTCTTCACGGTGCCGGACCGCGCTCGCGTCCGCTTCGACGGCCAGACCTTCGCAATTCTGCATCAGCCCGGCTTCGCCCGCGAGATGCAGCGGTACGAGAACACCCAAGATTCCGACGTCTTCGTCGCCGCCGACGATCAAATCGCCGTGCGCGGTCTGATGCACATCACCGACCTCACGCCCGCAGCCGCCGGAGCCCCCGCGCCGGCACCCGCGCCGGCACCCAACGCCGCGCCGTAGCTTCACAGTTGCTACCAGGACCCGTCCCACACGAAGGCCCGAGCGGCTGACGGGATGCGTTCGCGCCAAGTCCCAGGGTGACCCGAGC
>JAACVI010000391.1 GCA_009992505.1 Myxococcales bacterium | reverse complement strand
AACGCCCGCCCGCCTCGTATGCGCGGCGTTCTGCACCTGTGGGCCTTCTTCCTCTTCCTGGCGGCCGGCATCTGGCTGGTCGCGAGTCAGCGTGACGGCATGTGGTGGCCCGCGGCCATCTTCGCCGGCAGCGTCGTAGGGCTCTTCGGCTCGAGCGCGCTGCTGCATCGCGTGGCCTGGTCCGACACCTGGTATCCGCGCATGCGGCGCCTCGACCACGCGATGATCTTCGGGCTGATCGTGGGTACGTACACGCCGGTCTTCGTGGTCGCGCTGGCGGGACGCGGGGACGAGCTCGTGTTCGCGGCGGTCTGTGGCCTGGCAGGCCTCGGCGTGCTCTTGACCCTCTTCTGGCCGGGCGTTCCGAAATGGGTGCGCAGCCTGGTCTATCTCTCCGTCGGCTGGATCGGCGTGGCCGCCGTGCCCGACTTGATCGACACGGTCGGCTGGTCCGGGCTGGGCCTCATCCTCGGCGGCGGCGTCGCCTACTCGGTGGGCGCGCTGGTCTACGCCTTCCGGCGCCCCAACCCCTTCCCGCGCATCTTCGGCTATCACGAGATCTTCCACGCTTTGGTGATCGCCGCGGTGGCGACCCACTTCGTGCTGATTCGCTTCTGGGTGCTGCCGCTCCCTAGTTGAAGCGTGCGCTGTCTCCGTGGCCGTGGTTGGATACGGCCATGCGCGTCCTGCTCGTCCTGGCTCTCTTGTTCGCGGCGCCCGTCGCCGCGGCCGAAGCGCCGAGTCACCTCCAGCGCACGCAGGCCGAGCTCGCACGCTTATCGGCGCTGCCTCCCGTGGCTGACGCCGACGCTCTGTTGGAGCAGGCCCGTCGTGCGGTGTCGGTGGCCGAGCGCGCGATCCAGGAGGCGCACGCGCCCGAGGCCGAGCGGGCGTTGGACATCGCGGACGCCGCCATGACGCTCTGGCGCGCACGCCGCGATCGGGCCTCGGCGCGGGCGTCCACCTCCGCCGCCGTCCGCCGCGCAGCCATAGCCGCGGCGCGCGTGCAGGAGGCTCGCCAGGCCCTCGAGGCGATCCGCGCCCAGCGCGCGGCCCACGAGCAAGCCGCCGCGGACGCTGTGGACGCGGGCCCGGCCGATGGAGGCGTGCCCGATGCGAGCTAGTCTGCGGCGGCTCTCTGCGACGGTCGCGCTGATGGCCTGCCTGGCCTGCGGCGGTGCTCCGGCGCACACGGACACTCTGCGGGCCGAGTTCGAATCGCCCGACGCGGGGAGCGCTCGCAGCGCGGCGCCCGAGGTGATGGCCGAGGCCGATCGTGCACGCGAGCTCATGCTCGCGGCCGAGGACGCCGGAGACGCCGCGGCGGCTGCCGACGAGCGTACGCGTGCGCGCTTGCTGCTCGAGGCGGCGGGCACCCAGGCCGAGCGTGTCTCGCTGGAGCAGGCGCAGCGGGAGGCCGAGGCGCGTGAGGAGGCCGCGACGGTGGAGGCCGTGCGCCTGGAGACCTTGCGTGAGCAGGAGGCCCGCGCGCTGGCGCAGGATCTCGCCGGCGATCTCGCGCGTGACCAAGCCCGCCAGGCTTTCGCCCAGGCCGAGGAGGACGAGACACGGCGCAGCGCGCGCAACGCCGGTCCAGTGGCCGCGGCGCGTCAGCGAGCCGCCCAGGCACTGACGTTGCGCGCGCAGCTCGTGCTCGCCGCCGCCGAGGTGATGGGCGCGGCCCCGGCCGACGTCGACGCCCTGCGTGCGTCCCTCGCGACCGAGTCGAACGATCCTGTGGTGGCGTTGCAGACCGCGGACGGCGCGCTCTCCCGGGCGCTCACGCTCCTGGGTCGGGCACGCGCGGCGCAGCCCCCGGCACCTGGCGAACGGGCCAGCCTGGAGGCCGCGGCGCGCGATCGAGGCTTCGTGCTCGAGGCGCGTCCCGAAGGCCTCGTCGTGCGCGCAGAGGGGATCTTCACGCACGGGCCGCGTCCGGCCACGGTGCGCCTGAATCACCTGCTGGATCTGCTGCGCGCGCATCCGCGTGGTGCCGTCGCGATCACCCTCTCGGGGGATGGCGCCCTCGGGCGTCGTCAACAGGCAGCCCTCCAGCAAGCCTTCGGCGCCGATCCGCCCGCCGGTCTTCGCTTCGAGCTGACGCCGCCCACGAGCATCGCGCCCGCGGGCACGGTGGAGCTGCTCTTCTTCGCCGTCGCCGCAGAGCCGCCCCCGACGCCCTGACGTTCGCGCGCGTCACCGGGTCGAGGTGGGTCGCTCGGCGGGGGACAAGCCCTAATCATTGATCACGAGTCCATCTGGCCGGACGCGTCTCGCGCGAGCGCTTCGCCCTACGGGTTCAAGCCCAGTAGATCAGCGCCAGCACGACCACGGCCCAGAGCGCGAGGTTGG
>JAACVI010000092.1 GCA_009992505.1 Myxococcales bacterium | reverse complement strand
GGCAAGCGGAACGACTTCGGGCTCATGGGTGCTGCCGGGACCGGTCGTGGGGGGCATGGGCATCTCCTCCGTGCGCCCCGTAGTTGATCGCAGCCCGGCCCCGTTGTCGATCCCCCCATGTCATTCTCCAGAAGGACACCTCGGCCGTTGTGGCACCTCCCGTCCCGCAACACCGCCCGTCGGCCACCGCCTGCGCGCGGACCTCGAGGCCGGTGCGGCCCGGGAACCGGGGACCGGGGGCGGGGTGTAGCCGGCACCGGACCGCCGCATGCACGGGGACCGAGCGGCCGGTCCTCCTCCCCGGACTCCAGGATGGGTGCCGCGCGGCGCACGGACGGGGGGCGCGGCTTATGGATAGAGGCCAGATAGGGTCGTGTCGGCTTGACGGCCTCGGTCCCTGCCGCTAGTTTCCGCAGCCTTCGCTGGAATCCCCGGCGAACGAAGACTCACTGAGGCATCCCATGGTTAAGGTTCGGCTCGCACGCGCGGGCGCCAAGAAGCGGCCCTACTACCACATCGTGGTCACGGACAAAGAGAATCCGCGCGACGGTAGCTTCCTCGAGCAGCTCGGGACGTACGACCCCAAGCTCCCCGTCACGGACGTGCGCCTGGACACCCTGAGGCTCGAGTATTGGAAGGGTCAGGGCGCGCAGCTCAGCGAGCGCGTGGCCAAGGTCGTGAAGGCGTACACCAAGGCCACCGCGGCTGGCGCTGCCGGCTGACCCGGCGTCCCTGTCGATGACAAACGACGAAGACAACGCGCTCGAGGATCCGGTCGCGGATTTGATGGCGTACCTGGCGAAGCAGCTGGTCGACGACCCCGACGCGGTCGAGGTCGAGGCCATCGAGGGCGATCGCGCGATCGTCTACGAGCTCACGGTGGCGCCCGACGATCTGGGCAAGGTGATCGGCCGCGACGGCCGCACGGCTCGGGCCTTGCGCGCGTTGCTGACGGCGGCCTCGTCCAAGGTGCGCAAGCGCTCTCTGCTCGAGATCCTCGAGTAGCCCATGACTGCTGATGAGGCGGCCGACCCCTTCATCGTCCTGGCGGTGATCGGGCGCCCCCATGGCATTCGAGGCGCTGTGCGCGCGCGCCTCTTCTCCGACAGCGAATTGCTCTTCGAGAGCGACAAGCTCGAGATCCACCTGGCCGACGGCAGCGTCCGCACCACGCATGTCCTGGGCTCGCACCCGGCCGGCAACGGCATGGTCGTGCTCGAGCTCGAGGGCGTGACCGGTCGCACCGACGCGGAGTCCCTGAAGGGCCTGCCGATGGGCGTGCATCGCGCGGCCCTGCCCGCGCTCGACCCGGACGAGTTCTACCTGGCCGACCTGCCGGGCATGTCGGTCGTGAACGAGGCCGGCGACGCCCTCGGCGTCGTGCAAGAGGTCATGAGTTATCCGACCGTCGAGTGCGTGCTCGTGCGCGTGAAGGGTCGCCCGATCGAGATCCCGCTGGTCGAGCCGTGGCTCGTGGACGTGGACTCGGTGGCGCGCGTGATCCGCGTCGGCGACCTCGAGGATCTGAGCGATTCGGGCACCGGGGCGCGCTAGATGCGCTTCGAGATCCTCACGCTCTTTCCCGAGATCTTCGGCTCGTTCCTGGCCACCGGCCTGATGAGCAAGGCGCGCGACGCGAAGCTGCTCGAGATCGAGTTGATCTCGCCTCGCACCTTCGCGACGGACAAGCACCGCACGGTCGACGACGCGCCCTACGGCGGCGGCAGCGGCATGCTGATGCAGCCGGGTCCGCTGGTCGCGGCGCTCGAGCACCTCGACAGCGCGCGCGCGGGGGCGAGCACGCGGCGCGTCTTGCTCACGCCGCAAGGAGTGCCCTTCACGCAGGCTGCGGCGCGGCGCCTGTCCGCCGAACCTTGCCTCACGTTCGTCTGCGGGCGCTACGAAGGGGTGGACGAGCGCGTGCGCGCGCGCATGGACGAGGAGATCTCCCTGGGCGACTTCGTGCTCCTGGGCGGAGAGGTCGGGGCCATGGCCGTGCTCGAGGCGGTGTCGCGTCTGCTGCCCGGCGTGCTGGGCAACGACGCCTCGGTCGAAGACGAGTCGCACGTCGCGGGTCTGCTCGAGTACCCGCAGTACACGCGTCCCGCGGACTTCCGCGGCGAGCCCGTGCCCGCCATCCTGCTCTCGGGCGATCACGGCGCCATCGCCCGTTGGCGACGTGGTCAGGCGCTGCTGCGCACACGCACGAGGCGGCCCGATCTGTGGAACGAGGCGAGCTTGAGCGCCGAAGACCAGAAGCTGCTGCGCGAGCTCGACCTCGAGGATGCCTAGTATGCGTGTCGCGCTGGCCCTGGTGCATCACCCCGTCCACGACCGGCTGGGCGACATCGTCACCACGGCGGTGACGAACCTCGACGTGCACGACATCGCGCGCTCGTGCCGCACATACGACGTCGAGCGCTACTTCGTGGTCTCGCCCATCGAGGCCCAGTGGCGCGTGGTCGAGCGCATCCTCGAGCATTGGACCGAGGGCGCGGGACGCGAGCGCGTGCCGCAGCGGGGCGAGGCATTGAGTCGCGTCGAGCTGGTGCCCTCCCTGGCCAAGGCGAAGGCGCACGCCGCCGAGCGCTTCGGGGTCGAACCGCGGCTCCTGGCCACCGGCGCCCGGCCCGCCGAGGGGACCGAGTTCTGCAGCTACCAAGAGGCCCGCGATCTGGTGGCTCGACAAGTGCCGCTGCTGCTGGTCTTCGGCACAGGGCACGGCCTCGCCGCGCCGGCCCTGGCACAATGCGCGGGTTCGTTGCCTCCGATTCGACCCGGTCGCTACAACCACCTCTCCGTGCGCGCGGCCGTCGCCATCACGCTCGACCGCCTGTTTGGCGATGGCTGCGTTGACGAGGTGAAAGCCCCGTGCTAGCCATGCGTCCCCTTATTCGAGAGCTGATTCCATGAGCAACACCGTCCCCCAGATTCAGGCCATCGAAGCTCGCCATATTCGCGAGGTTCCGCCCTTCCGTCCCGGCGACACCGTGCGTGTGCATTTCCGCATTCGTGAGGGCGAGAAGGAGCGCATTCAGATTTTCCAGGGCGTGGTGATCAGCCGCACCGGAGGCGGGGTCCGCTCGACGTTCACCGTCCGCAAGGTCAGCTACGGCGTCGGCGTGGAGCGCATCTTCCCGGTGCACTCGCCTCGCGTCGAGAAGGTGGAGATCTCCGCTCGCGGCCACGTGCGTCGCGCCAAGCTCTACTACCTGCGCGAGCTGCGCGGCAAGAAGGCACGTCTGCGCGCCAGCAAGCGCGAGGCAGCCGATCAGGCGGTGCGCGCGCATCGCTGAGTCGACGGCTCTCCGGAGCGACAGCTTTCTGGACCCAACGCAGGACCCCTCGGCTCACGCAGCAGAGGGGTTCTTTGCGTGGTGCGCCGTCGATGACGTGCGAATGAGAGACCCCTCGGCTCACGCAGCAGAGGGTTCTTTGCGTGGTGCGCCGTCGATGACGTGCAGCGCGTGACGACCGCGCGACCAGGCGCGACCTAGGGTTCGAGGACGGTGAGCGGCGCCTCGACGAAGCGCTCGGTACCGGGCTCGTGCACCCACAGTCGCCGGCCGTCGATCGCGCCCTGCATCACGCTGACGACCAGGAAGGCGCAGGGCCACATCAACATCCCGTCGCGGGCGAAGGTCGCGGCGTCTTCGGCCGAGAAGTAGTCTCCCGCGTCGCAGTGCGAGTGGTAGATGACCTTGACCGGGCGGCCTTCGGCCTCCGCCGTGTCGAAGATGCGCGCGGCCCTGAGCTCGTCGATCTTGAAGTAGGTGCTGGCCGTGCGCGGGAAGGTCTCGGGGTCGAGCGCGTGATAGCGGTTGGCCAGGTTCGGCTCGCTGCGCGCCTCGTCCAGGCGCAGCGGGGCCTCCTTCGGACCGAAGACGAAGCCGCAGCTCTCATCGGGGTAGCAGCGCAGGGCGTCCGCCTCGATCGCCGCCAGCACCGAGGCCGAGATCGAGAGATCGCCGCGCAACCAGGCCTGTTCTTCACCACTCATAGTGCTTCTCCCAGCGCAGAGGCGCGAAGTAGCGATCGCCACGATCCGGGGCCAGGGTCACGACGCAGCCGCGACCGATGCGTCGCGCCAGGGTGAGCGCGCCGAAGACGTTGGCGCCCGTGGAGTGACCGACGTGCAGGCCCTCGTCGGCGGCGAGGCGATCGGACATGTCCCAGCCGTCCTCCGTCTCGACCGGCAGGAGCTCGTCGGGCAGGGCGGGGTCGAAGATCGGCGGCACGATGGAGCTGCCCATGTGCTTGAGCCCTTCGAGTCCGTGGAAGGGCTGCGCCGGCTCCACCGCCACGCAGGTGATGGGGCGGCTGTGCTGCTTCAGGCGCCGCGTCGTGCCCATCATGGTCCCGCTGGTGCCCAGGCCGGTGACGAAGTGGGTGATGCGGTCGCCGACCTGCTCCAGGATCTCCGCGCCCGTGCCCAGGAAGTGGGCCTTGGGGTTCGAGGCGTTCGAGTATTGGTCGGGGTAGAAGTAGTGACTAGGCTCGGCCTCGACCAGCGCCTTGCAGTGGCGGATGGCTCCGTCCGAGCCCTCCATCGGATCGCTGAAGACGAGCTCCGTGCCGAAGGCGCGCGTGATGTCCTTGCGCGCCTGCGAGACGTTCTCGGGCATCACGAGCTGCACGCGATAGCCCAGGGCCGCGCCGAAGAGGCTGTAGGCGACGCCCGTGTTTCCGCTGGTCGAGTCGATCAGCACACGGTCCTTGGTCAGGCGCCCGTCGGCGATGGCGTCGAGCATCATCTGCCGTGCGGGGCGATCCTTCACCGAGCCGCCTGGGTTGGCGTACTCGAGCTTCAGGTAGATCTCTACCTCGGGCGTCTCGCGCTCCAGGCTGCGCAGTCGGACCATGGGCGTGTGCCCGACGGCGTCGACGATGGACTCGATCCGGCGATGGCGCATCAGCCTGCTCCCGCGTCTCGTGGGTCGTTCAGTAGCTCGAGATCGAGCACGTGCGCGTGGCCGAGATCGAGCGCCTGCTTCAGCATCTCGACGGCGGCGAAGGATCCCGCCAGCGCGTCGCGAATCGAAGCGGGTGTGCCCGATTCGTCGCTGCTGCCTTCGGGAGGCAAGGCCAGCGCGAGGGCGCCTTCGGCGATTCGTCCGCGACCGAGACCAGCGCGCTCGAGGTAGTCCGCGGCGATGCCTCCCGCACGCGTCGCGGGCGCGTCGAAGCGCGTCTCGAGCAGGCGGGATTGACCACGCGCACCAATCTCGTGGAGCAGGATCTGACGAGCGAAGCGCGTGCGCGCCGTCGCGTCGAGGGCGGGCTCAGCCACCGGCGATGGCGGGGATGATGCTGAGCGTGTCGCCGTCGGCGAGCGGCGTCTCGAGGCCGTCGAGGAAGCGAATGTCCTCGTCGTTGGCGTAGAGGTTCACGAAGCGTCGCACGCCCTTGTCGTCGACCAGGCGGTCCTTGAGTCCAGGGTGAGCGGCTTCGAGGGCGTCGATCACTTGGGCGACGTTGCCGCCCTCGACGCTTACCTCGTCTTCCCCTTCGGTGAGGGTGCGGAGTGGAGTCGGGATTCGTACGGTTATGGACACGGGCTCTCCTGGTTCGATGGGAAAGGGCGGCACGTCATGTACCGAGAGATGTTCAGGTCGGCCACTTGCCCGTCGCACAGCGGGCAGCCCGAGCGGGCACGCACGCGCGTCTGGCGCAGGCCACGGCCGAGGGCGTCGTAGGAGTAGAGGCGACCGGCGGCGACGTCAGCGCGGGCCAGCAGATCCACCGCCAGCGCGGCCGAGAGCGCGCTCACGACGCCGACCACGGGGCCCACGACGCCGGCGCCGGCGCAGGTCTCGACGCGCCCGGCGGGCAGGTCCTCGAACACGCAGCGCATGCAGGGGCCCTGGCTCGCCGCCGAGGCCAGCGCCCAACCCGTCCAGCGCACGACGCCTCCATGGACAGCGGGGATTCGGGCCAGGCGCGCGGCGTCCGCGACCAGGAATTTGCTCGCGAGGTTGTCCGTGCCGTCGATCACCAGATCGTGTCCCGCGAGCAGCGTCTCGGCGTTGTCGGGCAAGAAGCGTGTGGTGCGTGTCTCGACCTGGACCGGCGCAGCGTGGGGGCGGGGCAGGGCGCGCAGCGCTTCGGCGGCGGCCTCGACCTTCGAGCGCCCGAGGTCCTCGGTGCGAAAGAGCGTCTGCCGATGCAGGTTGCTCAGGTCCACCCGATCGTCGTCTACCAGCGTCAGCGCGCGCAGCCCGGCCTCGACCAGGGCACGCGTGGCGGACGCCGCCAAGCCTCCGCAGCCGATGACGAGCACGCGAGCCTGCGCGAGCCCGGTCACGAGAAGTAGGTCTCCAGGCTGAAGTAGCGCTCCCCCGTGTCGCACAGGATGGTGACGATGTGCTGATCGGGTCCGAGCTCACGCGCCAGCTGCGCGGCCACGTGCACGTTCGCGCCGGCGCTGATGCCCACCAGCAGGCCCTCTTCACGCGCGAGCCGCTTCTTCATCGTCCAGGCGTCGACGTCGCTCACGTCGCGGATCTCGTCGACCACCGAGGGATCGTAGTTGGCGGGGATGAAGCCGGCGTTGAGGCCCTGGATCTTGGTCGGTCCCGCAGCGCCTCCCTGCAGCACGGGGCTAGCGGCGGGCTCCACGGCGATCACGCGGACGTTCGCGTGGGCGGCTCGCAGCGCGCGGCCGACGCCCGTGACGGTCCCGCCGGTACCGACCGCGGCGATGAAGGCGTGCACCGGCTCGCCCTCGAGCGCTTCCAGGATCTCACGCGCCGTGCCGTCGGAGTGCGCCTCGGGGTTTGCCACGTTGTCGAACTGACGCGGCATGAACGCGCCACGCTCGCTGACGACGCGCTCGGCGGCGGCCATGGCGCCCTGCATCGCCTCCTCCGGCTCCGTCAGGATGATCTCGGCCCCGTAGGCTTCGAGCAGCTGCCGCCGCTCCAGGGACATGCTCGCGGGCATGGTCAGCACCAGGGGATAGCGTTTGCGCGCGCAGACCAGCGCGAGCCCGATGCCCGTGTTGCCGCTCGTCGGCTCGACGACGGTCTGCCCGGGACGAAGCGTTCCGTCTTGTTCGGCCTGTTCGATCATGCGCAGGCAGATACGATCCTTGACCGACCCGCCGGGCTCCAGCTGTTCGCATTTGGCCCAGACCTGCGCGCCGCCCTCGGGGACGACGTGCCGCAGACGCACCAGCGGCGTACCTCCGATCAGATCGATCACGCTCTCGACGACGGGGCTCGTTAGCATGGTGTGCTTTCGGCGGGGTGGTTCATCAGATGGAGTACACGTAGCGGTGGGTCGGCTTGCGATGGATGCCTTCGGCTTCGCCGCGCTCACACAGGTCTTCGATACTCACGGCGTCGAGACAAGCCTCCATGTCGGCCTCGAGCTCGCGAAAGGCGCGGCTGGTCACGGCGCGTCCCGTGGCGTCTCCGCCCATGGTCTCGTCGTCGAGCTGGATCTTGCCCTCCAGCGCGCGGATCACTTCGCCCACGCTGATCTCGGCCGAGGGACGGGACAATGCGTAGCCGCCACGTGGGCCCCGCTTGGAGGTCACGAGCCCCGCCTTCTTCAGATCCTGGAAGATCTGCTCGAGGAAGCGGGGCGGGATGTCCTGGCGCTCCGCGATATGCTTCACCTGCGTCGCCTTTCCACGGCCGTGGAAGGCGATGTCGAAGATGGCGCGCACGCCGTATCGTCCCTTGTTGGAGAGCTTCAAACCGCTCTTGATATGGGTTTTCGCATCGGCATTGTCAACAACCAGGCTCGAGCTCGGGTGTTCGTGGCCATCCACCGCTGGATTCCAACGCCCAGGGATGCGACGATGCCCTGACCCGAGAGCCTTGGGGGGCCCGTCATGAAGGTCTGCGTCAATTGTCGAGCACGGTTTCGCGGTGATCCAGAGCGCTGTCCCCTGGATGGGGGACGGCTGGTCCCGGTCAAGGATCCGTTGATCGGTCGCACCATCGCGGGCCGCTACGTGGTTCAGGAGAAGATCGGGGCGGGCGGCATGGGCAAGGTCTATCGCGCGCGGCAGGAGGTGCTCGGCCGCGACGTCGCGATCAAGTTCCTCTCGGATCATCTGACGCACGACCCCTCGTATCGGAAGCGTTTCCTGCGTGAAGCGCGGGCCGCCAATCGCATCCATCACGAGCACATCATCGACATCACGGACTTCGGCGAGACGGACGATGGCCTCGTCTACCTCGCGATGGAGTACCTGGACGGGACGCCGCTCAACCAGCTGGTCGCCCAGGGCCCGGTCCCGCTGTCGCGTACCGCCCACATCGGGCTGCAGGTGGCCCGGGCGTTGGGTCGTGCGCACGAGCTATCCGTCGTGCATCGGGACATCAAGCCCGACAACATCTACCTGCTGCGCGGCTACGACGGCGACTTCGTGAAGCTGCTCGACTTCGGTCTGGCGCACATCGCGGGAGAGCTGCGTGTCACCGCCACGGGCACCGTCTTCGGCACGCCGGAGTACATGGCGCCGGAGCAGGCGCGCGGCGCACCCATGACCGCCGCGGCCGACGTCTACTCGCTGGGCTGCGTGCTGTACGAGATGCTGACGGGGCAGCTGCCCTTCACGGGTTCGACACCGGATCTGGTGTTGAAGCACATGCGCGAGACGCCACGCCCTCCGTCCTATCATCTGCCCTCGCTCTCGCCCGAAATGGACGCGCTGATCCTCGACTTGCTCCAGAAGGAGCCCGAGGATCGCCCCAAGGCCTTCGAGTTGGCCGAGTCCCTGGCGACCCTCTGGGAGCAGCTGCGGACGAGCCTCTCGCCGCCGCCGACCGCGGCGCTTCCACCGACGAATCCACCCGCCGCGCCGGCCAAGGTGGTCGGTCCCGCCGAGGAGGAGGAACGCTGGAGCGAACGGGTGGAGCGCCTCGACGAGCTGCTCAAGCGCGCGCACCCCAGGGGTGATGTGCCCGAGGAGCATGCCTCCGCGGTGATGGAGTTGAGACAGCGTCTGCGCGGAGTCGCCCGCTTGCGAGGCCAACTGGACCAGCGCCTGACGCTGACGGAGTCCCAGGGCAGCGAGATTCGAGTCGTGCGAGGGCGCCTGGGCGGGGCGATCGAGGATCTCGCTCGGGACGAGACCAGTCTGACCCGGCAGGTGCAGGAGGCGCAGGAGCGCGTGCGCAAGGCCGAGGCCACGATGCGCGACCTGCTGCCGCGTCTCGTGCGTCAATGGCAGGCGCTGCCCCCGCCGCCCATGAAGCAGCCCACACCCGCGGCGCTCGAGCATCTGGCCGACGTGGGCCGCATGGCGCGCGAATGGCTCGATGCGGATCACGAACGTCAGGAGAGCGAAGACGCGATCCGGAGGGACGAGGTTCGCGTCGAGGATCTGCACTTCCAGCTGGCGCAGCTCAAGGGTCGGCTAGGCTCCGTGGGCGCCGCCCAGGAAGTGGATCACACCCGACTGCGCGGAGAGGCGGAGGAGCTGGAGTCCCAGCTCGAGGAGGCTCTGGCGCAGATGGCGCGCCTCTCGGCGCCGGTGGTCGAGCACCTCGTGAGCTTCCCCGAACTCCGCGATCACGTGCGGTTGCTGGGGAGCGCGCAGGTCCTGCCGTAGCCCTGGCTCGCGCACTGGCCCGGGCCAGGTGAGGGCGGGTTGTGAATGGACGCGCATCGGCCGCGTCAGTATGATGACTACGCCTCGAAGGCGTGGGGGTTCTCGAAGGCGGGGGTCCAGCGATGATGAGCGAACAATCGATCCACATGGGGAGGATCTGGCGGCGGGCCTGCGTCGTCTGCCTTTGCATGGCGACCGCGCTGGCGTGGCCGGCGTCGCCAGCGCTGGCGCAGCGATTGACCGACGAAGCCTTCGCCGCGGCGATCCACGATCTCGCGGCGGCGGATCCCCAGACGCGCGTGACCGCCCTCGACCTGCTCGGACGACGTGGCTGGCGACGCAAGGACGACATCGTTCCGCATCTCCGGCGGCTGCTGCACAGCGATCCGGACTGGCGAGTTCGCGCATCCGCGGGGCGAGCGGTCGGACGCCTGAGCGCTCGCGACGCCGTGCCCGAGCTGGTGGCCGCGCTTCGCGACTCTCAGGTCGAGGTCCGTGTGGTCGCGGCGGCGGCGCTGTGGCGCTTGCCCGACGTGGCGGCCGTTCCGTCCCTGGTTCACCTGACCCTCGATCCCGACGCCTCGGCTCGTCAGTGGGCGGTCCTCGCGTTGGGCGTGGCGCGCGATCCGCGATCCGTCCCCGGGCTGGTCGCTTTGCTCACGGATCCTGTGGCCGACGTGCGCATGGACACCATCCGCTCCCTGGGCAGGATCGGGCATCCGTCAGCGCTCGCGCCCTTGGCCGCCTTGGCGGCTGACACCGCGCGTCCGCTCGAGGAGCGCCTCGAAGCGTTGAACTCCATCGCTTCGTTGACCGGTCCGGACAAGGTCAACGTGCTGGTCCACACGCTGGACGACGACGATGCGCAGATCCGACTGCGCGCCACGGAGGCCCTCGGGCAAGTGGGTGACGCACTGGCCGTGCCCGCCCTGAGGCGCCGGCGCGACGTGGAACGCGACGCCGGGGTGCGCGTGGCCCTCGACGCCGCCATGTCCGCGATTCGCACCCGAGCTCGGGAACGCCGCCAGGGGCATGGCGACGACGCCGCGCCCACGCCCGCGCCCTGACCGCGGCTTGCGTCGCGTAACCGCGCGGTGCCTGCTCGGGCTCGTCGCGACCAGGTGACCAAGTCGCCGCTGGTGGCTATCATGCCGCGTCGTGCTCTCCTCGCTCCCACGCTCCCCTCGGTCATCGCTCGCGCTACGCGGTGTTGCCCTGGTCGGCGTGGCGCTCTTGGCCTGCGGAGCATGTGATCCGGAGCAAAGTGCGGTGGCGGAGCAGCACGCCCCCCACTCCGCGCGTGACTTCTACTCGGTCCCGCTCGAGTCGGCGCTGGACCGAGTCGCCGGGCGCCTCGTCACGCGTGGATTCACCCCGGAGGGTGAGCGCCATCGAGGGTTCTTGGTCGAGGGCACGTCCTCCAGCGCGCCGTTGTCGATGCGGTCCGGCGAGTGCAGCATCCTCGTGCTCGAGACCTCGGGTGCCCTGGGCGAGGTGGTGCTGCGCGTGCACGGCCCCGATGGCGGCGAGCTGGCGCGCAACGCAGGTCGTGGGGGGCACGCCGCGCTGCGCTACTGCCCACCCAACACCGGCACCTACTACGTCACCTACACGGCTCGACGAGGCAGTGGGCTCTACTGCGCCGCAGCCTTCCGCGGGCCGAACGGCATCGAG
>JAACVI010000091.1 GCA_009992505.1 Myxococcales bacterium | reverse complement strand
GTGCAGGCGCTTGCCGAAGCCCAGGAAGGTCGCCAGCAGGAAGGTGACGACGAGCAGGTAGACCGTGGGAGGAACCTGGGCGGCGAAGGTCCCGGTCAGCACCCGGAGCTCGAAGCCGGCCGTGATGCTCAGAACGTCCAGGTAGGCCACCCGCTTCAGTCCGAAGGTGTAGGCCAGATTCAGCGCCAGGTAGCCGCCGATGCTGACGAACACCCAGGGTCCCAGCAGGGCCGAGCCCGCGAGCACGGAGCCCGCCAAGAACAGACCCACGCCGCGCGCCACGCCCGTCGGCACCTGGCCGCTCGCCAGAGGGCGCTGACGCTTCACGGGGTGCGCCCGATCCGCCTCCACATCCGCGAGATCGTTCAGGATGTAGACCGCGCTGCTGGCCAGGCAGAAGAGCCCGAAGGCGGCCGCGGTACGCAGGGCGGGCGCGAGCGTGCCGAGCTCCTTGGCGAAGACCAGCGGCGCCAACACGAAGAGGTTTTTCACCCATTGGTGCGGACGCATGGTGCGTATGAGGCCGAGAATCACGCGCGGTGACATATCGCAGCCCCGCCGCAGACGCCACATCCGGGTCTCCAGAAGTCGTAGTCGTGGGAACAAATGTGCGCACTCGCTTGTCGGCCGTGGTGGGCGTCGATACGGTTGCGGCCCCTGCCACGGCGTCGTACTCGTCTGACGCGGAGACCACTTCCATTGACGCGAAAAGCTTTGTTCCTCGGCGCCGCCCTGACGGCATTCCTCACCCTCGGCGTGTGGTCGATCTCGGCTCCGAGCGGCATGGCCCAGCAGGCGAGCGCCCAGAACCCGTACGACGCGCTGACGCGTGACCTGGCTCGTGAGGTCGTCCGAGATGCCCGCAAGCCGCGATGGGAGATCCCCTTCGTGCGCTTGATGCAGCACTACGGCGACAGCGCGCCCCCCGTCACCCTGGACGCGGTCGAGGCGCTCTCGCGCAACCGGCGCCTGCCGGCGGATCGTCGCGCCTTCATCGACGCCATGCGTGCGCGGCTCTTGATTCGAGCGGGGCGCCTGGACGACGCGCGTCGCGTGATCGACGACCTCGGCTACGTCACGCGCTGGCAGATGGTTGGACCCTTCGACAACGAGGGGAAGCAAGGCTTCGATCGCGAGGACCCGCCCGAGGCGGCTCGCCGCGACGCCTTCGACGCCAACGCACGCTACGCCGGCAAGGAGCGCGAGGTCGCCTGGCGCCTCAATCCGTCCGAGTCGTGGAACGGCTACACGGACATGGACGCGCTCTTCCGTCCCTACTCGAGCGTGTGCGGTTACGCCGAGACGAGCGTGCACTCCGAGCGAGAGCAGCCGCTGAGCCTGTGGGTCGGCGGAGGCGGAGCGACCAAGGTCTACTGGAACGGTGAGCTCGTGCTCACGGACAACGTCTACCGTTCGCCCGATCCCGATCGCCAGGTGGTGATGGTGCCCGCGCGTCGGGGCGAGAACCGCCTCTTGGTGAAGAGCTGCGTGGCCTCCACGAGCTGGGGCTTCTACCTGCGCATCGGCGACATCCACGGCGCACCCATCCGCGGCATCACGGTGGATCCGAGCCTGATCGCAGCCGTCACGGGCGACGCGCCGACCCTGCGTCTACCGGCGCCTCCCGTGACCGCGCTGACGGGCCTCGAGGCCGCAGCCGCCGGTGACGACGCGAGCCCGGTGGCGCTGGAAGACCTCGCGCGCTTTCTCAGCCTGACGGGCGCCGACGACGAGGCCGATCATCGCGCACGACAGCTGGCCGCACGCGCCGCCGACGCCGAGCCGACCGTGCCTCGCTTGCGCTTGGCCGCAGAGCTGGCCGCGCAGCGTGGCGACGTCATGCGCTTCGCCGCCAAGGCCCGCGAGCTCTTCCCCAACGACGCCGAGTCGCTCCTCTTTCAGGCGAGCGTCGCGGCCGGCGGGCTCACGCCCGAGGAAGCGCTGCCGATCCTCGATCGCATTCACGACAATGGTCGCTTCGGCATCGAAGCCATCCTGCTCCGCATCCCGATCTTGCAGAACCTCGATCTGCACGAGACCGCGCGCTCGCTGCTCGAGTCGATCGCCACGCGCACGGCCGGCGCCCACCAGTTCCTGCGCGATCGCGCCGACGCCGCGCGCCTCACGGATCGGGTGGACCTCTACGTCGAGCTCTTGGGCGAGGCCCTGGCCGCCCGCTACGACGATGTCGGTGCACGCAAGGAGCTGCTCGGGGACGCCTTGAGGCGTGGTGAGTCCGACGCCGTGCGCGAGCACCTCGCCGTCCTGCGCACGCTCCAGCCCACCAACCAGGCGAACCTGCGCTACATCGCGGCCATCGACGAGGCGCTGGGCAATCGCGACGAGGCTCTGGACGTCCTGCGCCACGGCAACGAGATCGCACCCGACTCGGCCCCGACGCGAGTCGCCACGGGCAGGCTGCTCCTGCGCATGAATCAGTCGGGCGCAGCCGGCGAGGCGCTGCGTGCGGCGCTCAGCGTGCGCCCCCAGGACGCCGAGACGCGCGAGCTGCTCGAGCAGATCCAGCCGGAAGAGCGTGCGGACGAGCGCTGGGCCGTCGACGCCGACACGCTCCTCGCGCGACGCACGGAGGACGCCAGCTTCCCGATCAACACGCTCGAGGATCTGACCGTGAACACGGTGTACGAGAACGGTCTCGGCTCGTCCTTCCGTCAGCTGGCCATGCAGATCCACGACGACGAAGGCGCCCGCCAGCTGCGCGTCTACGGCATTGCCTTCGATCCCAGCTCGCAGCGCGTCGACGTTCGCCTCGCGCGCGTCTACCGCGGCGGCCGTCGCCTCGAGGCCGTGCGCTACTACGAGCAATCGACGGGCGATGCGCGCTACGCCATCTACTACGATACGCGTCAGTACGTGGTCGTCTTCCCCGATCTCCAGGCCGGTGACGTGGTCGAGCTGCGCTGGCGCGTCGACGACATCAGCCACCGCAACCTCTTCGCCGACTACTACGGCGACTTCCACTTCCTGCAGAGCTTCCAGCCGATCACGCGTGGCGACTACGTCCTGATCACGCCCGAGCACCGCCGCTTCTACTTCAACGAGCCGCACCTCGATGGCCTGAACCACGAGCAGGGCACGGAGAACGGGACGCGCACGGATCACTTCTTCGCGGACGACATCCCCGCGCTGCGCTCCGAGCCCGGCATGCCCGGCCTGTCCGAGATCGCGCCCTACCTGCACGTCTCGACCTACAGCACCTGGGAAGACGTGGGGCATTGGTACTGGGGCCTGATCGAGGATCAGCTCAACCTCGACGACGACCTGCGTCACACCGTGCACCAGCTCGTGGACGACGCGCCCGATCTGCGCACGAAGGTCGATCGTATCCACGACTGGGTCGTGCAGAACACGCACTACGTCGGGCTCGAATTCGGCATCCACGGCTACAAGCCCTACCGCGTCACGGACATCGTCCGGCGCGGCTTCGGTGACTGCAAGGACAAGGCGTCCGTCATGTACGCCATGTTCCACGAGGCGGGCATCGACGCCCACATCGTGCTGCTGCGCACCCGTCGCAACGGCGCCATCACGGATCTGCCCGCGTCCCTCGCGGTCTTCGATCACGCCATCGCCTACGTGCCCGCGCTCGACCTCTACCTCGACGGAACCGCCGAGCACAGCGGCGCGACCGAGCTGCCCCAGGGCGATCAGGGCGTCACCGTCTTGCACGTCTGGCCCGAAGGCGCGGAGCTGCGTCGTACGCCCGTGCTGCCGCCCGATCAGAACTTCCGCGAGCGTCACATGGAGCTCCAGCTCGCGGCGGACGGCTCCGCTGTCGTCAACGTCCACGAGCGTGTGGTCGGTGCCGGCGCCCAGCAGTACCGCAGCACCTACGCCGCCGAGGGCACGCGCGCGGAGCGCTTCGAACGCGCCCTTCGTGGTCTCTTCCCGGGGCTCACCCTAGAGGAGCAGAACTTCAATCACCTCGACGATCTCGAGCAGCCGGTCGAGTACAGCTACCGCGCGCGCGTCCCGCAGATGGCTCGCCGCGACGGCGCCAACCTGCGCCTCGCGCCCAGCGTGATGACCGACCTCCTGCGCGGCTTCGCGGCCCAACCCACGCGGCGCATGCCCCTCGACCTCGGGGGCACCAGTCGCTACGTCGAGGAGCGCACGATTCACCTGCCCGCGGGCTTCACGGCGGGGCGTCTGCCGACAGGCGGCGTGGCCGAGAGCCCCTTTGGCAAGCTCAGCCTGACGGTCGAGGCCAACGGGCGCACCGTTCAGGCGCGCACCGAACTCGAGCTGCGTAGAGACCGGATCCCACCGGACGACTACCCGGCGTTCCGCACATGGGTGGAGAGCGCCGACGCGCTGCTCCGCGAACAGCTCACCCTCGAAGGAGGCCACTGATGAACCCCCGGTCGAACCTTCGTCTTCCGCGCGCAGCCACGCGCGTCGTCTCGCTCGGCTTGCTCTTTGCCCTCGCCTGCGGCGGTCACCAGACCCCCGACACGGCGCATGGGCCGACCATGGACGAGCTGCGCAGTCGCGCAGCGGCGCATCCCCAAGACGCCGCCGCGTGGCGCGAGCTTATGCTGGCCGAACTCTACGCCAACGGCGGTGACGCGGATCGGGCGCACGACGCCATCGAGCACGCGCGTCAGCTCTCTCCGGGCGATCCCGGGCTGCTCTTCACGGCGGCCCGTGAACGCGATCAGCATGGCGAGCCCCTCGACGCCACGGGCCTCTTGCTCGACACGCTGGACGCAGCGGCCGCCTCGAACGATCCGGAGGCGCCGCTCGTGGCCGAGGTCGCCATCGCCGACCTCTCCGGCCTCGACATGCAGGTGCCCGGCTATGTCGGGCTCGTTCAGCCCCGTCTGGAACAGCTCCTGGCCCATCCCGGCCACATCGGGCGAGAGGCCAGTCAGCGTGTGGCCTATCTGGCCATGGGTCTGGCGCGTCGCCGCGCCGACGTCGCCACCATCCGTTCGCTGGCCGAGGGCATGGGCTGCGTGCGCCAGTTCCGCGTCGCCGGGCCCTTCGGACCGCGCGCCTTGCTCGGCTTCGATCGACGGGACGCGGCGCTCACGGTCGGTGAGCTCGCGGACGAGTACGACCTCGGCCCGGGCGCGGGCGTTCGCCCCAGCTTCGACGCCGACACCAACGGCTGCGCCGTGCACATCGGATCCCGGCGCACGCCTGGACCCGGCACGACCTACGCCCACGGCACCTTCCACGCCGACCAGGCGGGCGAGTACCTCATCCGGCTCGACACGCCCAACTCGGTGGAGCTCTACGTCGACGACGTCGATCACCCCGTGGCGCGGAACGACCGTCGGCGCGTCCTCGGCTCCCGCGTGACCTACCACCGCCGGCAGTTGGCGGCGGGGGATCACCACCTCATCGTCAAGGTGACGACGCGGCATCCGAATCCCGTGCTCGAGCTCTCCATCGCGCCTGCCTCCACTGGCGACGTGCTGCCCGAGCCACACGACGCCTTCTCGCGTTGGCTAGTCGCCCGCGCCTTGCTCAACCGTGGCGATCCCATCGGCGCCCGCGAGATGCTCCTGCCCGCGGGCTACGACTCGGCCGCCGTCTTGATGACCCGCTCGCTCATCGTGCTCAACGATCCGCTGACGCCCCAAGACCAGGCCCGTGACGCGGCCCGTCGCATGTTGAGGCGCGCTAAGCGGCTCGATGCCCACGCCTGGTTCCCGGCCTACCGGCTCGCGGCTCTGGACGCCGCGGACGGACGCGACCAGGACGCGATCCACACGCTGCGGACCGACGCCGAGACCTGGCCCAAGGTGCTCGACTTCCCCTCCGAGCTGGTGAGGCTGCTCTCCCATCGGAGCTGGGACGCCGACGCGGATCATTGGATCGAGCGAGCTCGACAGCTCGTGCCCGACTCCTGCGGACCGCTCGCCTGGGAGCTCGACTCCGCGCGCGCCCGCGATCAGACGCAGGAGATCAACAGCCTCCTCGACGCCTACATGAGCTGTGACGCCTCGAGTGACGCGCGCTATCAGCGGCTTCTGCTGACGCGTCAGGACGCCCAGGCGAGGCAGGAGCTCGAGCGTTTGATGTCCCTCGACGCGCCGACGGATACGGAGCGCTACCTGCGCACGCGCGCGGCTCTGGCGGCTCGGGCCGACGACGCCGCCGGGGAGCAAGCCCTGCTGGCGCAGATCGCCGAGCAGGAGCCGCGCTCCGAGAGCGTCGTGTTGCAGCAGGCGGACTACCTCCTGGCCGGCGGCCACCGCGACGCGGCCCTCGATCACGTGGATCAGGCGCTCGCGCGCGAGCCGGCGGCGATGTCGGATCTCCACCGCATGCGCCGCGCGCTGGGTCGCGATGCCATGGGGCCCTGGCGCATGGATGGCGCGCGCATGCTCGCCGACTTCGAGGCCTCGGGTCATCACTACGAGGGCAACGAGGTGCTGGTCTTCGACTACATGGCCACCCGCGTCTTCGATGATCTCTCGGCGTTGAAGATCGTGCACCAGATCTACAAGGTGCAGACGCAAGAGGGCGTCGACGCCCACGCCGAGTTCGGCGTCCCGGATGGCGCCTACATCCTGACGCTGCACACCATCAAGGCGGACGGAACCCGCGTCGAGCCCGATCTGATCGAGGGCAAGGCGACCATCACCATGCCGCAGCTCACGCCCGGCGACTACGTCGAGTACGAGTGGATTCAACCGGTGGATCCGCCCTCCGGTCTGCCCAACGGCATCCTCGGGGATCGCTTCACCTTCGGCTCCTTCGAGGTGCCCTTCGAGCGCTCGGAGATGACGGTGGTGCTGCCCGAGTCGATGCACCTGGTGGTGGATCCCCGTGGTCACGCGCCGGAGACCCAGGAGCAGGTCGAGAATCATCTGCGCGTCTACCACTGGGGCGTCACCGAGAGCCTGCCGCTGCCCGTGGAGCCAGGCGCTGTCGCCCAGCGCGAATACCTGCCGTCGATCAACTGGGGCGTCGCCGCCACCTGGGACAAGTTCATCGAGGGTCTATGCGACGTGCTCGCCGATCGGGATCCCGTGGACCCGGAGGCGCTGCGCCTGGCTCATCGGGTCCTTCGCGGGCACGCCGACGCCACAGCCATGGAGAAGGCGCGCCTGCTCTACGAGTGGACGCTCGAGAACGTCGAGTCGAGCCAGGACGTCTTCGGCACGGCGCCGCTGATGCTCGCGGATCGTTCCGGCAACCGCGCGCGCGTACTGAACTACCTCTACGGTCTGCTCGGTATCCCGAGCCAGCTCGTGCTCTCGCGCAGCTACGCGGGCGACCAGACGCGCTCGGAAGTGGCCGACGAGGACACCTACGGCAATCTGCTGGTGCAGGTCGGCGAGGGTGACAGCGCGGTCTACCTCTCGCCTGCACAGAAGGGCACGCCCTTCGGCTGGGTCAGCCCCTTGCTTCGTGGTCAGGACGCCTTCGTCCTCGCCGTCGGGGCTCCCCACATCACCGTGCCCGAGGGTCCGCCCGATCCGGACACGCGCACCGTCGCCGTCGCGGCCCAGCTCGCGTCCAACGGCTCGGCTCAGGTCGAGGTCACGGAGACCTTCAAGGGCATGGGCGCCATCTCCTGGCGCAATCAGCTCGAGGGCATCCCCGAGGCGCTCCTGGATCAGCGCTTCGAGCAAGGCTACGCCTCGCGCGTGGTCGCCGGCGCGACGCTCGTCTCACTCGAGATCACGGGACGCGAAGACACGAGCCAACCCCTCGTGCTCCACTACCGCCTCGATGTGCCCACCTTCGGACACCGCGAGGGCGCCTACTGGGTGCTGCCCGAGATCTTCCCCGAGGGCTTCGCCGACTCCTTCGCACGCCTCGATCACCGCACGACGCCCGCGTTGATGCCGGTGCCCCTGGTGGCGAGCCTGAACTTCACGCTGACCGTGCCCGACGGCGCCACGCCACCTCCGGCGCCGACTCCCGTCGAGCTCAACTTCCCCGGCGGCAGTCAGTTCTCCACCCACGCCACGGTGCAGGGCAACACGCTCACGCTCGAGCGTCGCGTGCGTCTGCCACGCATGCGCATCTCGTCCGAGCAGTATCCGGCCTTCGCGAGCTTCTGTCGCTCGGCCGATCAGGCCGAAGAACGCGATCTGAGCGTCAGCTTGCCGCGCATGCCCACGGCTCCCTGACCCTCGAGTCGCGTCCGCGCACGCCCGCGGCCCTCAAAGGGTACGCGGGTCGCGCCCGGCCTACGGCTCGGGCGTCATCGGGCCGAGGCCGCCGTAGCTCGCCCGCGTCGTCGCGCTGAGCTGTCGAGCGGCTGCGATCTGGCCGAGCATCGTCGCGCCTTCGGTCGCCGTGCGCTCCAGCGTCGTGTGCTCGACGCGATAGAGACCGAAGCGCGGCGTGTAGCCCTCCGCCCACTCGAAGTTGTCGTACAAGCTCCAATGATAGTAGCCGCGCACGTCGACGCCTTCGTCGCGCGTGCGCGCGATCTGTTCGAGGGAGCGCACCACGTGCTCCGCGCGGCGACGACCGACCTCGGTCGCGAGTCCGGACTCCGTCACCGTCAGCGGCAGATCCGGCCAACGCAGGGAGGAGTCCTTCAGGATGTCGTAGACGCCCGGCTCCCAGTACTCGTAGTTCATCGTCGGCACCCAATGGGTCTCGTCCGCCGCGGGCAGGCAGGCGCCGAGGTCGAAGCCACCGAAGCAAGGCGTCGCCCCGAGCTGTGAGATCAGCGCGGGGGATCCGGTCACGCCCGCGCGCGAGTAGTACTGCACGCCCAGCCAATCGAGCTTGCCCGCCCAATCCGCATGCGTCTCGTCGACCCCCTGATCCAGGTCCGAATCGAAGGTGCCGTTGACCACCGAGTCGACGAAGAGGTGATTGTAGACGTACTCGGCGGCAGCCGCGGCGGCGACGTCCGCCGGGTCGTCGCTCAGCGCGTGGTGGCGCGTGGGTACGAACTTCAGCGTGTTGAGCGTGAAGCCGACCAGGGCGTTCACGCCGTCTCCGTCTGCGTCCACCGTGTCGCAGCGCTTGATGGCGTCGTACATGGCCACGTGCATGCGCAGGTAGTTGCGGAACACGTCCACGAGTCCGTCGAAGTCGCTCGTGAGCAGGTTGCGGCCGGGCGGGAAGATGCCCACGCCATAGCTCGCGAGCAGGTAGTTCACGGGCTCGTTCACCGTGCCCCACTCGTCGACGCGGTCGCCGTATCGCTCCGCGAGCAAGCAGGCGAAGTCCGCCGCGGCGGCGATGGTCGCGTCGGCGCCCGCCGGATCCGAGAGTCCGCACAGATCCGCGTCCGTGGGGCCTGCCGGGCAATCGAGGCCGCGCGCTGGATCGTCGACCCAGGTCGGGAAGGAGAAGTGATGCACCGTGACCATGGGCTTGATGCCCGCGCTCACCAACGTATCGAGCAGATCGGAGTAGTGGCTGATGGCGGCCTCGTCGATGCTGCCCCGCGTGGGCTCCATGCGGCCCCACGACACGCTGAAGCGATAGGCGTCCACGTTCATCGCCGAGAGCAACGTGACGTCCTCGATCGCGCGCGCGTAGCCGCCCGAGGCGTCACCGACGAAGGCTGCGCCCTTGCCCAGGCCACCGTCCTCCGTGCGCATGGACCATGGCCACCACTGCTCGTGATCGTTGCCCTCCTCGATCTGCGCGGCCGCGGTAGACACACCGAAGGTGAAGCTGCCCTCGCCGCTCGCTCCCGCTACCGGCCCCGCGGGCGCGAAGTCGACGTCCACGGGCGGAGGCCCCGCGTCGAAGCCCGCGTCGGTCGTGGCGTCGATCGCCGCGTCGATCGCAGCGTCCACAGCGGCGTCGGAGCTGGAGTCGTCCCCGCAGGCGCCGAGCAAGAGCGTGCAGGAGAGCAGACCGGTCAAGAGCGCGTGGCGCTCGTTCAGAGGGAGCATCGATCGGGCATGCATGCCTGGAGCATAGCCTCCCCCGCGGCTGCCAGTCTCACTGGGTGTTGTTCGGGTCGCTCTCGTAGTGCTGGCGGAGCTCGTCGAGGCTCGGCGGGTTCACGGGCTCGGACGGAAGCTCGTGAATCCGCACGCTCGCGCCCCCGCGCGACGAGGGCGCGATCGTCACGTCCAGCCTCACCTGACTGCCACGCGGGTTCTGCGGAAGGGCGGCCCGGTAGGTCGCGCTCTCGCCCACCGTGTCGACCTGTCCCGTGACCAGCCGCGGCCCGAAATACTGGAGCACCTTTCGTAGCGGCACGACCGTGTGGAAGGCGTGGACGCCGTCGTCGACGTACTCCGGCTCGAGCCCCATCGGCAGCTTCAGCGCCGCGATCTCCTGATCGGATTCGCGCAGCCTACCCTCCGCGTCGAAGAAGTTCGTGCCCGCCCGCTGCACTTCATGCGTCGCCGCGGGTTGGGCGAGGGGCAGTGGGGCAGACTGCTGATCCGGCTCCCCGCCACAGGCGGCGAGGAGCAGGAGCAGGAGCAGAGGACGTGGGCTGAGGTGCATGCACCTTCGTATCACGGGCAGCGCTCCGCGATCACTCGACCGTGCCCGCGTAGCCTTGGGACTGGGTGTAGGAGATGGGCGCCGGCAGCTCGCGTGTGAACTCGCCGACCGTGCCGCCGGCGGATCCAACCGTACCGCCCGAGATCTGCGCCACCAGCTCGAAGTGCGTCTCTCCCGCCGAGTTCAGGCGATGGGTCGGGCGCGAGCCGAGGTAGGGATCCGTCTCGGATCCGTCGGAGCCGCTGAAGCACGTGGGCCGCTGGGCGACCGCCACACCCATCAGGATGCGGTTGTTGAGCGCGGGGATGTTGGTGTCGTCGAGGTAGGTGACGAACGTGCCGGAACCAACCGTCTGTTCCAGCGCGCCGACCGGATCCCAGCCCGCGCCACCCGACTCTTCGAACTTCACACCCCAGAGTCGGCTGCTGCCGAACTGACAGGCGTCGAGTTCATTGCTGATGGAGACGAAGGAGCCGAAGTAGACGTTGCCGTTGAAGAGCTCGAGCGGACCCGTGACCTGCTCGCCTGGCGCGAGGCTGATCTGCCAGTTTTCGTAGGCTTGCACCCGCGTCACACCGCCGGTCGCGACATCGAAGGTGAGCTTCTCCGTGATCGAGATGACGCGGTTGCGCACCGCGGTGTTGTCCAGCTCGTCGATGTCGCCTGTCGCCTGCAGCACGACCACCTCTTGGTTGGCGTTCGTCGTCACCACCGGCGGTGGATAGGCCGGCTGCGCCACGTCCTCAGCCATGTCGAAGAACATGTCGAAGAACTGCTCCACGCTCCAATGGCGGGGATCGGGGTCCGCGAAGTCGGCGCGCCAGATCACGCCGTTCGCGTCGGTGAAGAAGGCGCGGCTGGCCACCGTGGCGGTGTCGCCGGTGTAGGCCGAGATGCCG
>JAACVI010000090.1 GCA_009992505.1 Myxococcales bacterium | reverse complement strand
CCATGGGCTCTTGCTGCGTACCGGCGAAGCCGAGGGGCGATCCGTCGGTGCCGAAGGCCACGATGTAGTACTCGACCTGGGGCTGGAAGACGTCGGAGCAGGGGATCTCGTAGCCGTAGCCACCGGTCATCTGCTGCATCTCGACGCGATGGAACTCCCGCATGCCCGTGCTCTTGTAGTAGAGGTAGATGTGCGCCACGGGGGCGTCCGCCGGCACGTCGACGAAGACGGGCACGGGCGTGGAGACGAGCTGCTCGGCGACCGGCTGATGCGGGATGTTGCCGGCACCCTGGCTCGAGGGTCCGGGTCCAGGTCCAGGTCCAGGTCCGGGGCCAGGTCCGGGGCCAGGCGAAGAGCCCACCCGACGCTGAGCCAAAGTGAATACCGACTGGATGTCGGGCGTGCTCGTCAACGGATCGAGCTGCACCGTCGAGTCCGCGCGCAGCGCCTCGACGAAGAAGTTCAGGCCGGAGCCGTTGTCCTGAAAGCCGCCGATGGCGACGACGCCTTGGTTGACGAGCGTTCGCGCCAGGGTCGCGCCCGTGATCCCGCCGGCCCGTGCTGCAGCGTAGGCCTGAGCCAGGAGCCGCTGAGCCGCGTCGAGATCGAGGTTGTTGTAGGCGTCCATGCCTTGGCGGTTCAGGTCCAAGACCTGTGCCATGGGCCGCTGTGCATCGACCGTGGCGGGTGCCACGACGAGGGCCAGCGAGAACAAGAGGCCAATGGAAACGCTTCTCATCACAATCTTCCTCGGATGTGCCCGCCCTGCGAGCGATGTCCCTGAACGACGAAACGAATCCTCGCGAGGGGCATGAACTTGATGGCTAGGGAGTCGTGGCGGTCGACGCCGCATCAGTCCGCACGAACTCGACACGGCGGTTGGCCGCACGCCCCGTGCTGGTGCGGTTGCTCTCGATCGGTTGGGACTCGCCGTATCCGCGCGAGGTCATGCGCGGAGCGGCGATGCCCTGCTCGACCAGATACTGGCGCACCGCGTCCGCGCGCTGCTGCGACAGGGTCATGTTGTAGTCGTCGTGACCACGGCTGTCGGTGTGTCCCTGGATTTCTAGAGTGATGTCCGGGAAGTCCCGCATGACCTGAGCGACCGTGTTCAGGATGCCGAAGGAGTCCGAGCGGATGACCGCGCGGTTGAACTCGAAGTGGATCTTCTGGTTGATCTGGATGTGCGTCGAGGTGACCTCGACGTCCTCGTAGACGCGGGGACAGCCGTCGTTGTCGCGAGGACCGGCCTCGTTGGGACAGTGGTCCTCTTGGTCGGTCATGCCGTCGGTGTCGTTGTCCAGATCGGGACAGCCGTCATCGTCGTTGACTCCGTCCATGTCCTCGGGGTCGTTGGCGCAGCGATCGACCGCGTCCAGACGCCCGTCCATGTCGTTGTCCGGCTCCGGGCAGCCGTCCGTGTCGAGGTAGCCGTCCGTGTCCTCGGGATCGACCGGGCAGAGATCGCGCGAGTCGGGCAGTCCGTCGCCGTCCGTGTCCTGATCCTCGGGGCAGCCGTCTTCATCCTCGTAGGCGTCGAAGTCCTCGGGATCGTCCGGGCACTGATCGACGGGATCCGCGTAGCCATCGCCATCGCGATCGCCCGGCGCGGGAGGCGGAGGCGGAGGCCGATGAGCGATCACCACACCACGCGGCGCGCAGCGATCCGCGGGGCTGAGGCGCAAGGCCGCGCGCGCGTTGGGCTCGGCCACCTCGAGGTGCTCCGCGGCCCGCACGGCGTCTCCCTGGTTCAGCTCGGCGCGAGCGAATTCGAGATGGGAACGTGCCTCGGCCAGCTCGCGCGGCGCGCAGCGATAGGCGCCGTTTCGCTCGGCCTGCTGCACGACGTCGTTCAAGCCGTCGATGCGGCCCGAGAGGCGACTACCGGTGGCGCAGCCCGCGAGCACGAGGCCCACGGCGAGGAGCGCGACCTTGGACAGACGATTCGAAGCGCGCAGGCCACTAAGGAGCTGCGGCTCGGCGTCGCGGGAGATCTGCGAACGCATGCTCAACGCCCCATCTCGCGCATCCGGCGGCGGGAGAGGTCCCGAGCCTTCACGCCATACTCCTCGGCCAGGCGGGCGAAGGCGGTGGCATCCTGATAGGACGCCTCGCTCGCTTCCTCACGCGCCTTCTTCAGATGCTCGAGTGCGTAGTAATACTCGTAAGGCGCGTTCTCGGCGGCTCCGGCCTCCTCGGCCTGCTCGACCACGCGAGAGGCCGGCAGGATGTGGGCCGTGTAGAGCGTCGGCCCGCAGCCCAGAAGCGCAAAACACGAGAACGCCGCGCTCAGGCACCCGACGAGGGTGGAGCGGAGACGAGTGGATTGAATGTTCGTTGTGCGTGAGCTGGGCAAGAGGCACCTTTTGCCGCAGAAAAACCTAAGGGATTCGGAGCCGAAACTACCAGCCCCGCCACGGAGCGGTCAACCTCGACGAAGGCCCCACGGACCAGGGTCGCGCGGAGACCTGTCGGCTGGTGGCCCCGGTCGAGGCTAGCGGCGTCTGGCGGCGTAGTGGAGACGCGCGAGCAAGAAGGCGAAGCCGGCGAGCATCAAGGAGCACATGACCACGGTGCCGGCGAAGAGCGCGCCCTGTCCGTAGCTCTCGAGACCGAAGCCCCCGCGGTACTGGGCGAAGGAGCCCACCAGGGAGAGTCGGTCCTGTGCCAGCACCGGCGGGGCCAAGGCCACGAGCACGGACAAGCCCAGGATGCCGCCCGCCATCACCTCCCGCTGACTGCGCACCAGACTGGCTCCAAAGAGGAAGCCGACGGCGCCCAGGCCCGCCTCGAGCAGGAAGCCGAGCATGGCAACCGCCGACGGGATGCGCCGGACGTCGAAGGTGTAGAGCAGGAACCAGTCGCCGTGGAAGACGTAGAAGTAGACCGACACCGGCACCAGCACGAGGAAGGCATAGAGCGCCCATGCGGCGAAGGAGCGGGTCAACAACGGCGGACGCGGGCTGACACGCAGCTCGACGCGTGCAGCGATGGCGGCGGCCAGCCCCGAGGCGAAGGCAAAAGCGAGCAGACTCGGCAGGGGCACGGCGGGAGCATAGTGCCTGGGGCCGACTTGAGCGAGCGCCTATCAACGGCGCAGGTCGATGGGATCCGAGTCGTGAGCCAGGGTCTGGGAGGCGCCCGTGAGGACGTCCACGTTCACCGCCACGTCCAGCTCGCGGTCGGAGATGGCACCGTGGCAGCCACCGCACAGGCCGTTGAAGAAGCGTCGCTGCATGGACTGGTTCGATCGTTCGCCCGGATAGAACTGCATCTCCTCCCGCTGCACGACGTCTCCACTCAGGACCGCGCCGTCGGGGAAGGTGAAGGTGTTTCCGTCGGCGTCGGTGGGCCTGAGCACCATCGGCATGCCGCCGTTGATGCGAATCTTGGTGGAGCCGTCGGGCAGCAGGCCCGCGTGACCACGGCGCTCGTAGTTACGGAAGTACATCCCGAAGTCGTCCGTCTCGACGTGGTCCGAGACGTCCGCGAAGGTGATCGCGGAGGTGTCCGGAGGCAGGGACTCGAGCACGTCGAAGCCGCCGATGTCGTGATTGATGGGCCGACCGATGCGCGTGTTCGAGAACACGAGGGTGGCGAGCAGCGGGAAGTCGGAGACGTGGATGACCGCGTCCGTGGCGTCCGGATCGACGCGAGTGTGCGCGTTGGCCTCGTCCACACGACTCTGGAACACGCCCTCGTTGGGCCGCGCGAAGACGGCGGCCGCCTCGACGTTGGACATGCCGGCTTCGCCCCCGAGGGTAGTGACAGCGCCGGTGTGGAGATTGAGCGAGCACAGGTCGAAGACGAAGGGCCCGCTCGTGACGTCGGTCGCCGAGACATCGCAGGAGACGATCATGTGGGAGCCCGGCAGCGCCGCCGGAGAGCGGAAGACGCCTCGACTCCCGGCGCCGGTCGGTACTCCAGGGATGGTGCCGAACGCTCCCGGCGCGAGCACGCGCATGGAGTGGATGAAGAAGCGATCCGCGGGATCGCGATCGTCCTGATCCGGGCCGAGGGAGCGGTTGACCACCACCACCGCGCCGGCGCCGTCCTGCGCGCCAAAGTCGCTGGCGATGAAGACGAAGTCACGGTTGGCGACCTCGGCCACCTCCGACGCCATGGAGAAGCCGACGCTGGGACGCTGCGCGTAGAGCGGGTGATAGTCACCGCCGTCGAGGTTCTCGCGGCGTAGGGCGAGTTGATGGAAACCCGGCGCGCGCTTCTCGGAGCTGAAGATCACGCGACCATCACCGAGGAAGTTGGGCGCCACCTCCTGATTGAGCAGGTAGGTCAGCTGCCGAACGTCGCCCGAGTCGGGCGTGAACACGTACAGGTTCGAGTTGGGCTGCATCTCCGCAGGCGTGCGGGTCGGCCCCGAGTAGGGGAAGTCGCCGCGGATGTTGCCGCGGGTGCTGGCGAAGACGAGGCGGCCGTCCGGCGCCCATGCGGGATCGAAGTCGTGGGTGAGGACGCCGTTCTCCATGGCCATCGCCGGCGCCACGCCAGGCACGCGCTCACAGGCCGAGCCATCGGCGTTCATCCAGTAGAGGCGCAGCGGCACGCCGGCGCTCGCCCGCGCGGCGAAGGCCACGCGCTGGCCGTTCCAGCTGACCGCGGGCCCACGGACGTCGGCGCCCGCGGCGATGCCGCAGCCGGCGAGCATGCTCTCCGACACGCCCAGGGAGGGCGCGCCGTCGGCGTCGAGGGAGAGATCGGCCCGGCGCAAGTCGGCGCCACCGCGGAAGGTGTCGAAGTCGCGCACGTCGCCGATGCCCGGCGGGCGCGCGACCCAGTACAGAGCGGTCACGGGCGTCGCGGCGTCGAAGATCTCTCCACGCGCGATCGCTTGGCCACGCTCGATCTCGAGCCAGCGCGCGATGACGCAGTAGGCCGGCACATCGTTCAGGTCGCCGGCGTCCGCGTCGTAGCCCGCGCAGTCGTCGGGCGTGGCGGGGTTCAAGCCTCCGGCGGATCCGCCGAAGTCCTCGAGCAGCGGTCCGCCGCGATGGGGCAGCCCTTCGCCGCTGGGCACGTCCTTGGCCGGAAAGAGGTTCTTGGCGATCAGACGGCTGTCGGCGGGGTCCGCCGACTGCAGCGCCAGGAAGGTGCGCGTGATGTCGTAGTTGTGGCGCGTCGCGATGCGCGAGAAGAAGCCGGTGGAGCCGCCACGGTAGCGCAGGTCGTGGAACATCGCGGAGGAGTGGCAGTTGAGGAACATGCAGCCCTTCCGCACCAGCACCGGCTGCACTCGGTTCGCGAAGAAGGCGAGGCCCGGGTCGTCCGTGTGTCCACGCAACACCTCGGGCGTGCGCGCGGCGATGTCCTCCGCCCAGCTCAACAGGATCTGGTAGTCGGGATCGTCGGTGCTGGCGAACACGCTGCCTCCCTCGTGGAAGCTGCCGCCGCGCAGCTGCGACAGCGGTCGCCTCAACAGCCCGGAGGTCGACGCCGGCGTCGTCAGGTGCTGGAGCGAGACCCAGTAGTTCCAGCGCTTCTCCTGCGGCGTCTCACCACAGGTGAGCCGCAAGTCGGCGATGGTGCTGGCGTGACAGGAGCCACCCGCGCAGCGCCGATTGAGCACACCGTTCACCTGCGCGAAGGCGGACCAGGACGCAGTGTCCGTGGGATCCACCGAGGCGTCGAAGTCGGGGCCGGTCCCGATGTCGTGGAAGCAGGCGCCGCGATTCTCGACCACGGTCTCGTCGGGCACGCCCGAGCGGGCGAAGCCGGACTCGATCCAGCGCTTGATCTGGCCGAAGCCGGAGGACTCGAGCGCGATGCCCGAGCCCGCGTTGTGCCGGATGTCGGTGCGGATCTCGGAGAGGTAGTCGCTGTCGGCGTCCCAGGTGTCGACGGCGATGTCTACGGGCGTGCCCGCCTTCAGCAGCAAGAGCCCCTCGGGATAGGGCCCGTAGGCCGGGAGAAGGTCTCGCCGCCTCATCAGGCCATCGAAGCTCGAGAGATCGACGTTGCCCACCGCGCGCCCCTGATCGTCCGCGATGTGGCAGCCTGTCGTCTGCTGTACGCAGCCCCCTTGCAGCACGGGCGCCACGCGCTCGTCGTAGAAGGAGTTGTCCGGCGGCGCGACGTTGTTGCAGGCCGAGGCCAGCGCCAGCGCGCAGGCCAGGGCCATGATCGGGCGACTACGTCGAAAAACGGGGCCGATACTGTGCATCATCGAGTGCAAACCTAACATGACGAGCGGTCAACGCGTCGCTCTCGGACTGCAAAAAAACGAAGGCCCCGTCCGCAGCTGCCTGACGAACGGGGCCCTCGCAGCCTGCCCTTCGCTAATGACGCATCCTGAGGCCCACCTCGATCGCGTCTCGTACGAGCGACTCTCCTTCGGTCCCCATGGCCGCGGTCAACGCCCGCTGGGCGTCCGCACCGCCGACCCGCCCCAGCGCCCACGCCGCGGCTTCCCTCACCCCTGGGACGTCGTCCGCCGTCAGCAGCGCTTCGAGCGCCGGCACGGCAGACTCCACCCGAAATTCCCCCACCAGCTGCGCGGCTCGGCGCCGCACATCGCCATCGTCATCGGCCAGTGCCGACACCAAGGCGTCGTAGTCTCGATAGAAGTTCACGATCAGCACCACCGAGAGCGCAGCCCGCCGCACGGACGGATCCGCATCCTCGATGGCATGGGCGATCACCGCGTTGCCCGCGGGATGATTCAGCCGACCCAACGCGCGCACGGCGGCCGCGCGCACCACAGGCGAGGTGTCGGCCCCACCGTCGGTGTCGCCCTCGACGGCGCGACGCAGCGGCAAAAGGCCGTGCGCGTCCATCAGCTCACCGAGCGCCTCGGCGGCCCGGGCTCGCCGGACGGGATCCGCGTCGCCCGCCAGAGTCAGGCGCATGCGATTCATGATGGCGCCCACGGCGAAGGGCTGGCGACGCAGCCACCAGGCCGAGAACTCCCGCACCTCGGGCTCATCCGAGTTCAACAGCTTGTGCTCGAGCAGCGGGACGCACTCGTTGCACGCCACCATCTCGCCGTACTCGAGCGAGGTCATGAGCTGCCCTGGCGCGCCGCTGCGGATGACGTCCATCAGCTCCGCCCTGCTGGGTGCTGCCGTGCCGGGGCTGATCTCCCCGTGCACCGGGTCGAAGATGGTCGGTGGTTCCTGCGCGAGGGCGGTCCCGCTGGTGGCGAGGACGAGCAGGAGGCTTAGTGTCCGAAGCGAAATAAACTGATCGCCTTCCTGCCTCGAGGCGCCCCGCTCGCAAGGCGCGAGGAGCGAGCATACCGGGGGTATGTGAGCGACGAGCAACGCAGCGAGCGGGGATGGCTCGGCGCAGGAAGGCCAGTTTACTTCGCGCCGGACGCTTAGAAGGGTTTGCTTTTTCATGGCTGTCTCCAGTTCTCTCGTCATTCTCAGTAGGTCGTCATCCGCCACATATCGGCGCCATCGACGTTCTGCCGGGACCAATATTGGGCGCCCAGATCCACCATGCGGATGAGGGTCATGCGTTCCTCACGGGTCAACGTGACGCCCACATCCTCCGGGTGAGGCATGGAGTCGAAGGCCCAGCTCGTGGAGTCGTCCTCCGACACCGCGTTGACCTTCTGGATCAGGCGGCTGGTGCGCGCCTGGCCAGGCGTCAGCCAAGGCGGGGGCACGTCGCCCGTGATGGCCGTGACCATCATCATGGCCGAGGGATAGGCCAAGGAGACGTAGCTCGCCGGATAGCTCACGGCCTCGCGCTCGTAGTAGGTGTCGATCATGCGATCGGACAGATCGAGGTAGGGGATCACGTAGCTCAACATCTCGCCGTCGTCGGTCGTGACCTCCACGGTGTAGCTGCGGCCCGCGAAGGGATCGCCCGCGCCACCGGAGTGACACGAGACGCACTTGGCGTTGAACACGTCCTGCACGTTCGTGCCCGCGGGCGCGCCGTACCAGGGCAGCTCGCGGCGGTCGGGGATGGGGATGTTCAGATCCACCGGGCCCGCCTGCTGCGCCAACGTCGTCGGCCCCGTGCGCGGCAGGATGGTCTCCGAGCGCGCCTCGTGGCAGCCACCGCAGCGGCGATCCTCGCCGGGCATGGCCTGGATCCAGAGCAGCTGGTTGCGGATGGCGAGGCCATACTCGTCCAGCGGCTGGAGGTGATAGGGCAGGAAGGGAGGCACGGACGCTTCCCAGGAGCCGTCGGCCTGCACCGGGACCTCACCCATGATGGCGGCGCCCTCATGTTGGGTCAGACCGAACTGACGAACGGAGCCGATCTCGGACGAGAAGCCCTCGATCACGCGCACTCGGCGGGTGTGGCTGAGCGCGTCCGAGAGCGTCATGCCGTCCAGGCTGCCGCCCTGCACGCTCTCGTTGAGCGAGGTGACGGTCACGTCCACGGAGCCGATCACGGCGGGCGTGGTGGGATCCGGCGCGGGGCCGACGACGCCCGCGTTCACCGGCGGGATGTCACGCACGCGCACAGGAACCGCGTAGAGCTCCCAGGCGTCCGGGTCGTCGTACACCAGCGTGCGTTCGCCCGAGCTGGGATCCCAGACGTAGAGGCCGAAGTTCGGCGCCGTGTCGGCGAGCTCGTTGCGGCCGTTGACGTCGCCGTCCGACCACGAGACCAGGAAGCGGCCATCCCCCAGCGGGAACGGGCGGCGGTAGCGACCCACACCCGACGCGGGGCTCGAGGGGCCGGTGGGCACGGAGGGCGTCACGACGTCAAAGCGCGCGTGCTGCTCGTCGAGGGCGATGCCCGTGGCGCCGGTGCGCGCTCGTGCGTCGATGCGCACCAAGGCGCCCGCCTGAATCGTTCCGCGGCGACTGGTGGCGACCGAGATGAACTGGCCGGGGCTGATCTCCTGCACCTGCACCAAGCTGTTGGCGGGCTTGTCGTGCTGACCGGCCAACGCGACCATCTGCGTGCAGTCCGTGTTCATGGCGAAGAGCTTCACGTCGTTCACGGGGCCGAGATGCTCCCAGCGCGAGAAGCCAATGCGGCCATCGCTCAGCAGGAAGGGGTCCGCCGCGTGGGAGAGGTTCTGCCCGCACAGGCGACGATCCGCGTCGCCCGCGGCGATGGAGATGGTCGCGAGCTGCGTGACCTCGCGGCGGTGCTCGTACTCGTCCGCGCGCGTGCCCATGGCCGTGTAGGGCTGGGCCGTCATGAAGGCGATGCGATCCCCAGGGATGAAGATCGGCTTCACGTCGTTGTAGGCGCCGAAGGTCAGCTTCCGCGGGGTGTCGGAGCCGTCGATGTTGGCGAGGTAGACGTGGTAGTTGTCATCGCTCGCGGTGCGCATCGAGAACACGACCTGCGTGGCGTCGAAGGAGACGTCGAGGCCGTTGATGTCGACCCCGGAGAAGCTCTCCGTCAGGTTCGTCAGCGTGCCGTCGGGCGTGGGCGGCGAGAGCACCATGACGCCGCCCCCGGGCACGTAGCGCTGGTAGTCGATGGTCTGGCGGGTGCCGGCGGAGATGACGTCCGCACCGTCCGCGCCGATGAAGGCGCGGCGTTCGAACACCAGCGCCTGCACTCCCGGCAACACGCCGCTCGAGCTACTCCCCGTACTGCACGCCGGCAGCGCCACCAAAGCCGTGAGGGCCGTGATGCAAAGCCGGACTACGTTCTGCCATCCTCGAGTCGCCATTCGTGCCTCCTGAGCGCTTCCCATGCCGCTGCTGGTTGCAAGGCGCGAACCAGGGTCGTGACTTTGAAATCACTGTGGTTTTCCCCGTGATCGGGGGTCAATCTGGGGGTCCGCGCCCCCATTAGAGCTGCTGGGCGGGGCTCCGTCCCCCCACGCTCCGGGCTCGTCCGCCGCCCTCGCCCAGCGCCTGGCCAGCCGTGACGGGACGCAGAGAGCCCACCTCGGCCCCGAGGGCGGACGTCACATTTCGTGCTAAGGCGCGTACTTGATGGCGATCATGTCTCGCACGCAACGCAGCTCCGCGCGCATCGGTCTCGCCGTCGCCGCGGCCGCCCTCGCGCTCTCCCTCTGGCCCTCGTCCGCACAGGCCGACATGCTCGGCAGCCTCACGGATCCCTTCCGTGACGCGCTCGCCCATGGCTCCTTCGGCATGGCCTTGGGCCTGGTCTTCGTGGCCGGGTTGGCCACCGCGCTCACGCCCTGCGTGTATCCGATGATCGCCATCACGGTGAGCGTCTTCGGCGCGCGCGAGACCAAGACCCGGCTCGAGGGCGCGATGCTCTCGGGCTCCTTCGTCCTGGGCATCGCGGCGCTCTTCACACCCCTCGGGGTGATCTCCGCGCTGACGGGCTCCGCCATGGGCTCCGCCCTGGGCAACCCCATCGTGGTCAGCGTGCTCGCCCTGCTCTTCCTGGCGATGGCCGTGAGCATGTTCGGCGCCTTCGACATGAACCTGCCGCCTGGCATCGCCAACCGCCTGGCCCAGGTGGGTGGTCGGGGCTATCGAGGCGCGTTCCTGGTGGGCTTCGTCAGCGGCGTGATCGCCGCGCCCTGCACCGGACCTGTGATCACGGTCTTGCTCACCTGGGTGAGCACGACCCGCAGCGTGGGCTTCGGCGCGCTCAGCCTCTTCGTCTACAGCCTCGGCCTCGGCGTGCTCTTCTTCGTCGTCGGCACCTTCGCCGTGGCGCTGCCCAAGAGCGGACGCTGGCTCGATTGGATCAAGAGCGTCTTCGGCATCGCCATGGTGGCGCTGGCGCTCTACTACCTGAAGCGCTTCTGGCCCGCGGAGCCGCCGGCGCTACGCAACCAGACGTGGATCGCGGGCAGCGCGATCGCGCTCGTCGTGGGTGTCGCCCTCGGCGCCGTGCACCTCTCGTTCAAGCACACGGGCGCGCTCGAGCGCGTACGCAAGGGGCTCGGCGTGGCGCTGGCGGTGGGCGGATTGCTCGGCGCCGTGACCTGGATCGAGGCCTTGCCCGTCGGCGCGCACATCACCTGGAGCGACGACTACGAGGCGGCCCGGAGCGAGGCGCACGATCGCGCCATGCCGCTGCTGGTCGATTTCGGCGCCGAGTGGTGCAACGCCTGCAAGGAGCTCGAGCACGAGGCCTTCAGCGATCCGCGCGTCGTCGCGGAGGCCCAGCGCTTCGTCGCCGTACGCGTGGACATGACCGAGAACGATCCGGAGACCACGCGCCTGCTCACGCAGCACTATCGCCAACCCGGCCTACCCCTCGTCGTCATCCACGGCGTGGACGGGGCCGAAGCCGGGCGCATCACCGGCCCCATCGACGCGGACGAGCTCTTGTCCCGCCTGCGCCTCGCCAACTAGGCGACGCTCCTCGTCGTCCGCCAGCGACGAACGTGACGAGGAGCGTCCCCGGCCTCAGAAGGACTGGATGCGGACGCTCCAGATGTATTGGGGGCTCGTGCTGTGGGCCACGAAGGCGAAGCGGACACCGACGCGCTCGTCGAAGAGGTTGAGCCCGGTCTCGTAGAGCAGCCCGCGCGTGCCGAAGCCGTCGTAGTAGGCGAGCCCGAGCGAGAGCGAGGTGTGGGGGGCGACGTGCCCGAGGGGCTCTCCCAAGAGATCACATGCTCTTTCGCCCCCAATACCACCACGGAGATCTGCGTCGGGCGCTGATCGACGCGGGGCTCTTGCCGCTCGAGTCGCACGACGCCTCGACGCTCAGCCTGCGGGCCGTGGCACGTGAGGCGAACGTGAGCGCTGCGGCGCCCTACCACCACTTCGCGCACGCTGGCAGAGCGACTGACGGCGCCCCCGCCCTGCGAGGAACCCGCCTAGGCGGCCCTGGCTTTGGGCTTCTGCGCGACGAAGAGCACGTGCAGGCCGCCCTTCTGCACCTTGCCACGGGCGCGGATGCGCTCGGTCTTCACCTCGAGCCCCGCGCGACGCAGGCTGCGCTCGTAGTCGGGGCTGGGATAGGCGCTCCACACGACCAGCACGCCGCCGGGGCGCAGAGCCTTCACCAGCTTTCGACTGCCGCGCACGCCGTAGAGGCTCGCGTTGTCGCGCAGAGTGAAGGCGTCGGGGCCGTTGTCCACGTCGAGCAGGATGGCGTCCCAGTCGCCGTGCGAGATGCGCTCGCGCACGTCGCCGCGATAGAGCGTGACCCTCGGATCATCGAGCGGCCTCTGGGCCACGTCGCCCAGCTCGCCGCGGTTGTAGCGCACGAGCGGCGCCAGGATCTCCGCCACCGTGATCTCGGCGTCGTCGCCGAACACGTCCAGGGCGGCGCGCAGCGTGAAGCCCATGCCCAGGCCACCGACGAGCACGCGCGGCGCGGCCACGCCTTCGAGGCGATCGGCCGCGACCTTGGCGATCTCCTGTTCGGACGCGTGGGTCGCGCTGGTCATCAAGGTGGCGCCTGCCACGCGCAGCACGTAGCGGCCCGCTTCGAAGGCGAATTCGACCGGCTCGCCATCGGGCGTCTCGGTCCTGTCGATGACTCGGCGCGGCTTCATGCCGGGAGCATGACACGTCCAGGCGCGCCGTCACGACCGCGAAGCGCGCGGGACGAGAGCCGAAGGCACGCTCGAAGAGCGCGTGCAGGCCGACCTCGGCGACCACGAGCGGCACGGACACCAAGAAGCCGCTGCCCATGCTCGACGACAGCGGCGTCACAGTCGCCTTCCACGGCCGCGAGTGACGGACGCGCGGAGTGCAGGCGAGGACGGCTGCCACCATCCGCGAGCTCACGAGGATCGCCGCGCCCATCGAGTCACCTTCACGCCCCGCGATTCGAGGCGCCGAGTCACGCCGGACGATCCATCCAACGCCGCGCGGCGGGCGCGACCGTCATCCCCTGGACCAGAATCGAGAAGAGCACGACCACGTAGGTGACGGTCACGACAGCGTCGCGATGCGGACCCGGCGGGATGGTCAGCGCGAGGGCGACCGAGATGCCGCCGCGCAGACCGCCCCAGGTCATGATGCGGATGGTGCCGCGGCCGAACTTCCGACGCAGGCGCATCGCGGCGATCGGCCCGCCCACCGACACGAAGCGGCTGAACAGGACGATGGGGATGGCGAGCAGCCCGGCGAGCACGTAGCTGATGCGCAGATCGATCAGCAAGAGTTCGAGCCCGATCAGCACGAACAGGACGGCGTTGAGGATTTCGTCGGTGATCTCCCAGAATGCGTCCAGGTTGTCGCGCGTCTTCTTGGACATGGCGAATTTGCGGCCTTGGTTGCCGATCAAGAGCCCCGCGACGACGATCGCGATCGGCCCCGACGTGTGCATCAGGCTGGCCAGCGCGTAGCCCCCCGTGACCAGCGCCAGCGTGACCATGATCTCCACGCGGTAGTCGTCGATGCCCTTCAACACGCGGTAGGCCATGAACCCGATCAACAGGCCGAACACGGCACCGCCCACGGCCTCCTGCAGGAAGAGCAGCCCGACCTCGCGCGTGGACGAATTCCCGCCGCTGCCGGTCGCGAAGCCCAGCACCGCGATGAAGACGACGACGCCGACGCCGTCGTTGAACAACGACTCGCCCGTGATGCGAACCTCGAGACTCTTGGGCACCTTGGCCTGGCGCAGGATCCCGAGCACGGCGATCGGATCGGTCGGCGAGATGAGCGCTCCGAAGACCAGGCAGTAGGGCAAGGAGAGCTCGACCCCAACCCACGACAGCCCGAGCCAGAGGACCACGCCGACGGTGGCCGTGGCCGTGACCACGCCCACCGTCGCCAGCAGCGCCACCGTCCACGCTTCATCACGAAGCTGCCCGAGGTCGAGGTGCAGCGCGCCCGCGAAGAGCAGGAAGCTGAGCATGCCGTCGAGCAGCGCCTTGTCGAAGTCGATGGTGTCGAGCACGGCGTGCGCCCACGGCCGCAGATCGAGCCCGGCGTGACTCAAGAGGTGTCCAGAAATCACCTGGACCGGATGTAGCGACTGGGACGTGTTGACGTAGAGCCGCGCGAGGTCGGTGTGGCCGGAGGCGCAGCA